>CAZGYK010000034.1:5205-11666 GCA_964530485.1 uncultured Oscillospiraceae bacterium | reverse complement strand
ATACCGGCTTGTAGACTTTCATCTCTCGGCGCTGGTACATGCAGGCATTTCCGATGTTGAAATCATTGTCAAGGAAAACTATCATTCCCTGATGCACCATATCGGTGCCGGAAAAGAATGGGATCTTGCCCGTAAAATTGAAGGCGTTCATCTCTATCCGCCGTTTATCGGAAGCAGTTCCGGAACGGTATCTCATGGCCGTATCGGCGCTATCTATAATGTTCTTCCCTATATCAAAGCAAGCACCTCAAAATATGCGGTTTTGATGGACTGCGACCATGTATCCAATATTGATGTATCCGAATTTGTAAATGACCACATTAACTCCGGAGCAGATATCTCGATCCTCTGCTACAAGCCGGACTCTGACGGAGAGAACCTCTGCAAAGGCGGTACCGTCATTGTCCCGGATGAAAACGGACGCGTCGTCGATATTATCTACAGCAGTGCCGGAGAAAAAGAAAACGCCTGTATGAGCATGAACGTTATGGTGATGGAGCGGGGATACCTGATCGAGATGATCGAAGATGCCTATGACCACCAGCATTCGATTCTTGAGCGCGACGTCCTACAGCCCTCCTTGCGCAATATGTTTGTCCGCGCACACCAGTTCAATGGATATACGAGCCGGATATGTAGCATCCAAAGCTATTTTACAGCAACGATGAGCTTGCTCGATTCTGCAAATAGGAAATCTTTGTTCCTGAAGAATCGTCCCATTTTTACAAAAGTCAACGACGATGCCCCGGTTCGCTATGGGATCGATGCCGTTGTCAAGAACTCGTTAATTGCCGACGGATGTGTTATCGAAGGCAATGTTGAAAACTGTGTCCTGTTCCGGGGTGTTACAGTTTCAGCCAATGCAACCGTCAAAAACTCAATTCTGATGCAGAATACTGTTCTCGAAGAAGGCGCAAATGTCAACTACATAATTTCCGATAAACGTGTAACGATCAGCAACGGCCGCTCGTTGATGGGGTATGAAACCTATCCGCTTTATATCCAAAAAGGCAGTATCGTTTAGCAAAAAAACCAAAAGGCCGTTAGACTGCCCAAAAGGAGGACACTGATGAGGGTATTATATGTAACTAGCGAATCCTTCCCATTTGCCGGGACAGGCGGCCTCGGCGACGTTTCCGGGGCGCTCCCAAAAGCCCTTCGGAATCGCAAAATTGCGGCGCGAGTCGTTATGCCTCTTTATGGAGACATTAAGCCCGAATTTCGAAACACAATGAAATTCGTAACCAGCTTTTATGTCCCGGTTGCCTGGAGAAATCAATACTGCGGCGTGTTCGAATGTAACATGAACGGCGTAAAATACTACTTCCTCGACAACGAGTATTACTTTAAACGAACTGGGCTTTATGGTTTTTACGATGACGCCGAACGGTTTTCTTTCTTTTCCCGTGCCGTACTCGAAATGCTCGGAAGGATCGATTTCCGCCCGCAAATTATCCATGTGAACGACTGGCAGTCCGCTCTTGTTCCTGTCTACCTCGATCTATACTACCGGCATCTCCCCCGTTACTACAGCATTAAAACGCTGGCGACGATTCACAATATCCAGTATCAGGGAAAATATGGTCTCGAGATCGCTGAGGAAGTTCTCGGAATCAACCGTGCGAACGTTTCGATTGTTGAATACAACAAATGCGTGAATTTCTTAAAAGGTGCAATCACCGCGTCTGACCGCGTCTCTACCGTAAGCCCAACCTACGCTGGTGAAATTCTCGACCCCTGGTTCTCCCATGGTCTCGATCCGCTGCTAAATGACAACAAGTTCAAGCTTCGCGGAATCCTTAACGGAATTGATACCGTGCTTTATGATCCAGAAACGGATCCTGCTATCGCCGCCAATTACTCGGCTGCTGATTTTAGCAATAAAGCGAAGTGTAAGAGGGACTTGCTCAACGAATTTTCTCTTGAGGACGACGGATCTCCTGTTATCGGAATTGTTTCCCGTCTTGTCGCCCACAAAGGATTCGATCTTGTGAAACACGTACTTGAATATATCCTTATGGCAGACATGAAGGTTGTCATGCTCGGTTCAGGCGACTATATTTATGAAAGCTTCTTTGCGGATTATGCCGCCCGATTCCCCGACCGTTTTGCCCTTCGAATCGGCTTTATTCCCGATCTGGCAAGAAAAATCTACGCCGGAAGCGACATGTTTCTGATGCCGTCAAAATCTGAGCCCTGCGGCCTCTCCCAGATGCTCGCGCTCCGCTACGGAAGTATCCCGATCGTCCGCGAAACCGGCGGACTGAAAGATACCGTATTTGACAGCGGGGATGGCTCCGGTAACGGCTTTACTTTTACGAGCTACAATGCCCACGATATGCTGGACGCCTGTCTGCGCGCCAAAGCCGGTTACGAGAATAAGGAAGGCTGGAATATCCTTGTCGAACGCGCAATGAACTGCGACAACAGTTGGAAGAAAGCCGCAAGCAACTACGTCGACCTCTATGAAGAAATGCTGAATCTCTGGGATTGACCTGAAATAGAACTATATCCTGAGTCCAATGTATTATTCGCGAAGGCGCGGGTAGATAATGACTTGCATTGGTACCTTTCGCAAATCACCAAAACGAAAAGGAACGGGATTCTCCCGTTCCTTTTTTAGAAAAGATTAATCTTTTCTAAAAATATACGCTTTTAGTTGACTCTCCTCCCGTTTTCTACTACACTTAACAAAATGAAAGTATTTGCGCTTATTCTAAGGAGGCTCCCATATTGTCAAGAAAAATAATCGTTGACAGCTGTTGTGACACAACCGCTGAAATCAGAACCAGGCTAAACCTTTCTATTGTTCCCCTGAGAATCATGTTTTCAAATGGCCACGAGTTTGTCGATACATTGGACCTCGATATTCAATCCATGCTGGATGAAATGCAGCAAAGCAGCTCGCTCAAAACTAACTGTCCCTCCATTTCCGACTATGCAAAGTTTATGTATGACCAGGACGAATGTTTTGTTATCACGCTAGCGAGTTTCTTGAGCGGATCTTATAATTCTGCGGTCGCGGCGCGGGACATGGTGCTTGAAGAGTTTCCAAGCAAAAAGATCCATATTTTCGACTCCCTCAATGCCTCTGCCGGAGAACTGCTTCTCGCGCTTTATATCCATGAGCTCGATGAAGCCGGATGCTCTTTTGATGAGATTCGGGAAAAGGGAGAAGCTTATCTCCAAAACATAGCTACGATCTTCGTTCTCGAAGATCTTGGAAATCTGATCAAAAACGGAAGAATCAGCAAAATCGCCGAGCGCGTAGCTACGATTTTGAGTATCTATCCCGTCCTTTACAAGCGGAAAGCTAAGGAGATCAAAATTGCCTGTAAGGTTCGCGGACACGGAAATGCCTTAAACCGGATGGTAGAATATATTTCTGAATGGACAAAAGGCAAGCCACAGAAGAGCCTGACGATGACCATGAGCCACTGCGAAGCCTCTGAGCGCGCGAAAAGCATCAAGACGCGGATTCTTGAAACCTGCGAGGCAATTAAGGATGTCATCATTGTCCCTGTAAGTGGCCTTTCGGCCGTCTACGCGAACCGCGGCGGAATCATCCTTTCCTTCGAATCTAATGAAATCGCATAAAAAAAGAGGGTTATCCCTCTTTTTTTCATATAGCTGGTTAAATGAAAAACGTTAAAGCGTTTTTCATTCGCGGCGTGTGCCGCGCCGCCGTCTGTGGCGGCGTTAACCTTGCTGCATAGTCAGTCGCACGCCTTTGGCGTGCCGACGGGCAAAGTCCGCCGTTTCAAAACGCTTTATCGTTTTGAAATTGACTGACTATATTGAACAGTTTTATTGAGAATAGCAAGGAGTAGCAAAATGGCTTCAAATCAGGATTTTGTCGACTATGTGTCCGAGCAGCTTTCCGGCGCCGGCGCCATCCGATATAAAAAAATGTTTGGTGAATACGGGCTTTACTGTGACGAGATCTACTTTGGCGGAGTCTGTGATAATCAGCTTTTCGTTAAAATAACAGACGAAGGAAGAAAGCTCCTTCAGAACCCTGAGGAAGCCCCTCCCTATTCCGGAGCAAAACTACATTTTCGAATCGAAGATCTTGAAGACGTCCCCACTTTAGTCGAATTCGTTAAGACCACCTGCGCGAATCTTCCCGCGCCTAAGAAAAAGAAATAGCCTAGTCAACCATCCGGCAGATATGCCCCTCCGGCATAACCCGGAAATCATTTTTATGATAATCTATCAGCCCTTCCGTCTTCATTTTCGCGAGTTCTCTTGAAAGCGCGGTTCGCTCGCATCCGATATAGTCCGCCTGTTGTTCCCTTGTATGGGGAATCGTAAAGAAATGGCCGGGGCTGTTCCGGCAATAGTTGCAGAGATAAAGCATGATTTTTCTCCTAAGCGGTCCCGCAGCCATGACCGAAACCCGTTTCTCCATCTGGAAATACTTGTCGGAAATATCCATAATCAAATTCTTCGTGAGCTTGAGCTGAATATCCGCCAGGTTCTCGTTTGGCTCCAAAAATGCGGATAACGGAAAAAAAAGAATCTCTACTTCGTCAGCCGCAATCACAGTGACCGGGCTTACGGTACTGGATCCTGAGAGAACATCTCCGATGACCCCCCCGACCCCCATCTTACTGGCTGTTGCGATCTCTCCATCCGGAAAGACTCGTTCTGCAAGAATGTCCCCGGAGAGTATCACTCCAATTCGATTGTTCTCGTCGCCCTCACACCAGATCACGTCATTTCTTTTATAGTGTTCTACTGTATACCCGGAAAACGAAAGAAAACGCCGAATTTCCTCCTCGTTCATCCCATCAAACAGATTGATTGATCCAAGAATTGAAAAATTCTTCTCCATATTTCCTCCTCGTGAAGTCCTGCTCCTGCTGTTTTAACCTAAAGCAAGGACTCACAGCGCTTTTTTTTGGTATTATCTCCTCGACTATGGAATAAACGCCTGCAGCGCTCTTCACGTTGCCTGTGCAACGTACTTATTTTACAGGAAATTATAAAGAAATACAAGAAACGGAGAATGGTTTATGATTCCAAAGCTCATTGTTACCGATCTTGATAAAACTCTACTCAATATGAATCAGGAAATCTCGGACTATTCGAAGCGTATCTTTAATAATTGCAGGAAAAAGGGAATCAAAATTGCCTACGCGACCGGCCGCTCCGAAACATCAACAAAAGAGTTTCAACAAAGAATTCCTCCGGACTTCATTATCTCCAACAACGGCGCGGTTTTATATGAGGGCGGAAAACTCCTCTACCAAAAACATATCGACAGGGAAACTGTCCATGTTTTGCTCAAGACGTTCGTTGAATCTGATTTTGTTGCGAGTATTGCCGCCGACATTGATACAAAAATTTATTACGACAGGGATGAAGAATGGGTTCGCAACTGTGAGGCGGAACGCTATGATTTTTCGGTTCCGATTGAGGAGCCGGTATCTAAGCTCTCTATAGACTGCCGGAATATCAACTGGCTAAAAGAACTTGTTTCAAGTTACCCTTTGCTGAGACTCTATACGAACAGCGGCGAAGACTGGTGTCAAATTCAGCACAAAGACTGCTCAAAATCAAATGGAATCCGCTTTATTGCCGGGCGTCTTGGAATCTCTCTTTCCGACGTTGTCGCGTTTGGAGACGACCTCAACGATGTCGAGATGCTAAGAGATGCCGGCGTCGGCGTCGCGGTTGAAAACGCGATCCAAGAAGCGCGCGAAGCCGCAGATTTTATTGCCGAAACCAATGAAAATGATGGCGTTGCCAAATGGATTGCCGCCAATATTTTATAATGTAACAGCTTCGTACTACTTTTTCCCCGCTTTCGATTACAATCTCAATTTTAGATTTGCTATGAAATAAGCATGCCGAAAGGCATGCTTAATTTTGATTTTTTCGATAATCAAGATAGCTCTGTAAAATGATGGCTGCTGCCGCTGCGTCAATTGTCTGCTTACGCTTTTTTCCGCGGGTGTCCGTCTCATTCATGTAATGCGCAGCTGTCTTTGTACTGCCCCGCTCGTCCCAAAGTTCAACCGGAACACTCTCGAGCTTTTCCGAAAGCAAAGACGCAACCTTGCGGCATTTTTCGGCGCGTTCACCCTCGCTACCGTCCATATTGACCGGCAAACCGACAACAACCATCGAGACACGGAGTTCTTTCGCCTTATTCGCAATCAGGTCAACAGCTCTTCCGGTATTCTTTTCGAATATCACGCTCTCCGGCGTTGCGAGCATCTCCATGCTGTCACAGACGGCAATCCCGGTTCTCGCTTCGCCAAAATCGACTGCCATAATCCTCAATCGCGATCCTCCGCCGCTGTTTCCTCTTCCTGATTACCGCCTTTAACCGGCTTCATCGTCGGGAACAAAATGACGTCGCGAATCGAGGCCTTGTTTGTCAGCAGCATCACCGCGCGGTCAATGCCGATCCCCATGCCCCCCGTCGGCGGCATGCCGTACTCCAGCGCCGT
>CAZGYK010000034.1:0-5195 GCA_964530485.1 uncultured Oscillospiraceae bacterium | reverse complement strand
AATCGAGGGATTCCCGGTCAACAGCATAACAAGTCTATCTATTCCAATTCCAAGCCCGCCTGTCGGCGGCATTCCATATTCCAAAGCGTTGAGATAATCTTCATCAACTTCGTTTGCCTCTTCGTCTCCGGCAGCTTTTAGTTCCGCCTGGCGAAGGAAGCGTTCCCGCTGATCTTCCGGATCGTTTAATTCAGAAAATGCGTTCCCATATTCGTGTCCACCAATAAAGATTTCAAACCGCTCGGTATACTCCGGGTCATCCTTCATGCGCTTCGCAAGAGGAGAGATCTCAACCGGGTGCCCTGTAATAAAGGTAGGCTGAATCAGCTTATCCTCACAGAACTCCTCAAAGAACAAATTGAGGATATCCCCTTTTCCGTGACGCTCTTCAAACTGGATCCCGCGCTGCTTCGCAATGGAGCGCGCCTCGCTAAGCGATGTAACGGTTTCCCAGTCAACGCCGGCATAAAGCTTAACCGCTTCCTTCATCGTCATTCGCGCAAACGGTTTCTTGAGATCGTATTCGACGTCATTGAGAACCGCTTTACAGTCTTCTCCGAGTACGACGCCCGCAACATAGCGGAACAGGTTCTCTGTCAAATCCATGATCGCCTCGTAATCGACATAGGCCCAATAGAGTTCTAACAGGGTATATTCCGGATTATGGGTCAGATTCATTCCCTCGTTCCGGAAAACACGTCCAATTTCATATACTTTATCAAATCCGCCGACAATCAGACGCTTCAGCGGAAGTTCAAGCGAAATCCGAAGATGCATATCGAGCGAAAGCGTATTGTGGAACGTCTTAAATGGGCGCGCCGCAGCGCCGCTAGCTACAGAAAGCAACACCGGCGTCTCGACTTCCATAAATCCAAGATCGTCCAGATATTTCCGGATTTCCTTGATAATCGTCGACCGTACCTGAAACGTCTTCTTGACCTCCGGGTTAACGATAAGATCAACATATCGCTGACGGTAACGCAGTTCAACGTCTTTTAAGCCATGAAACTTTTCCGGAAGCGGAAGAAGCGCCTTCGAAAGAAGCTCAATGCTGAATGCCTTGACCGAAATCTCACCGCGTCTAGTCTTGAATACCGTTCCGCGGATTCCGATAATATCTCCGATATCCCATGTCTTGAACTTCGCATAGGATTCTTCTCCAACCGCGTCTTCTCGAACATAAACCTGGACTTTCCCGCTGGCATCCATGAGGTCGACAAAGTTGGCTTTCCCCATATCGCGCCAGCTGATAATCCTTCCGGCAATCGAAACTTCAACGCCCTCTTTCGATTCATCATATCCTGATACGACCTCGTCGGCCTTCGATGTAACCGAAAAACCCGTTTTTGCAAACGGGTCGTCGTCCTGTCTCTTCAATTGTCCGAGCTTTTCCTGCCGGATCTCAAACTGTTCGCCGCGTCCGGTCGCTCTTTCTGCGCTGTCCATTCTCTCGTTATCCAACTGATACCTCTTTATCTACTATTCGTAATATCAAAAACAGATATTACAAGTGCTCCTGCTTCCCAATCTCCAACAATTCATAATGAATGATGAGACCGGAAGGAACCGTTACGTCAAATCTGTCTCCTACCGATTTTCCCATCATTGCTGACCCTACCGGCGACTCGTCGGAAATTTTCCCCTCGAGCACATTTGCCTCGTTGGAGCTAACAACCGAATAATCCTCGTCATCTCCCGAGTCAAGGTCCTTCAGCTTAACAGTACAACCAATACTTACCTTGTCTGTCGATAGTTCGCTCGCGTCAATGACTTTGACGTTCGTCAGCGTTTTTTCAAGATAGGCAATTCTGCTCTCGAGCATTGCCTGATCATTCTTCGCCTCGTCATATTCGCTGTTTTCCGAAAGATCCCCAAACGAGAGCGCAGTCTTAATTTTTTGGGCAACTTCCTTGCGCCGAACGGTTTTCAGAAACTCAAGCTCCTGTTCCAGCGCCTTGATGCCGGATAAACTCATTAAAATCTCTTTTTTCAATGTGTTTCCTTCCTTCTATCAAAAGTCGGCCTCTCATCAATAATCTAACCGGGATTTTCCCGGTTAGATCGGTTGCCTCGTAGGCGATATTCGATTTGCGATCTGGCATGACTTTCCAAAGATTCCCTTAGAATATGCAATATTATATGCTAAGCATCCACTGCTGTCAAGTCGCTGACAGATAATCCCATAAAAAAGGCAAGTTTTTATTTAATACGATTATTTGGCCATCGAAAGGGCAACTTCTACCGCCTTTTTTAACTGGGGATCACTCTTTTCATTCGGAGTAGAATCCGAAAACGTGAATCCTTCTTCAACCTTAACTTCATAGTCCGGCTTAATTCCGATACGGTTATAGCTTCCGGAAACCGGCGTATTCAAAATCGCTACCGTCAAATCGAGAGCCGAACCGTCGGAAAGCATTGAAACCTGCTGTAGTGTCCCTTTTCCATAGGTCGTCATCCCAACGGTCTTACAGTTGTCGTAGTCGGCCAGAACGCCGGCAAACAGTTCCGTAAACCCAACCGTCCGTTCGTCAATCAAAACAACAATCGGCAAGGAAATACTGGTTTCATCTGCGGTATATAAGGTCTTTGTCGAATTATCGGCGTAAGTTCCGCTGATGATTACCCCTGTCGGAACAAGCCTGTTAAGCATATTTGCAACGATGTCGAGGTTGTATCCACCAAAGCTTCCCCGAACGTCGATAACCAAACCCTTGATTGGCTGTCCTTCAAGGAGGGTATCAACTGCTGTCATAAACTGATGTTCGGTCGTCAGATTAACGTCCTTTATCCGAAGGTAACCAATCCCGCTGATATCCTTATTCGCGTAGACGGAAGTCGATTCAATCAGTTCTCGGGTAAGATCAACGCTTGTTTCATCCCCGTCCCTGCGATAGGTTACGTTAACTTTTGTACCGACTGACCCTTTTAGAAGACCCAAAGATTCATCGTAGCCGTTTTCCCGGACATCTTTGTCTTCAATTTTAACGATGACGTCTCCCTCCCGGATCTCGAGCGCAGCGGCAGAGGTGTCTTTGTAGACCTTGGAGACAACCATAAATCCGTTTTGGTCCTTGTTGGTTTCGAGTCCAACCGAGACAACCGTCCCGGTCATCGATTCGTTGCGGCGCTGGATCTGGGACGGTGAAAGATATACCGAGTCCCTGTCCCCCAAACCCTCAATGTATCCCTTGGCAATCGAGTCGTAAAGACGCTGTTCGTCAATATCAAAATAAAGGTTCCCGCGTACAACGTCGTCAATTTCAGCAAGTTTATTGTACATCGCCGCGCGCTCCTTGACCTTTAGAACCTTCTGGTCAAACAGCCTCATCGAAAGAATCATCGTTACGGAAAACGTAATGGTGATCGCGATTAATATCAGCGCCACCGAGACGCCAACCGAAATTCGTCTATTCATAGTTTCTCCCTTTGGATCTTCGGAAACTCGTTCCGTGAAATCTGCGGCAAGCTATTTGCCGGTTACATATCTGTCTTAAAATTGCATCTATAGTTCCGGAAGATCGGATCCAAGCGGATCAATCGCGACCCCTTTTTTTCGAATCTCATAATGGAGATGCGGCCCGGTTGAGTTTCCGGTCGATCCGACAGAGCCGATAGTCTGTTTCTTCTCTACAGATTCGCCTTCGCTAACATGTATCGCTGAAAGATGTGCATATAGTGTCATCCAGCCGCCGCCATGATCGATAAGAACGTAAAGCCCGTATCCGGTCGATCCGTAAACAACGCGGACGACAGTTCCTTCGTTTGACGCAATAACGTCCTTGCCGTATATCCCTCCTCCGGCTATATCTATCCCGGTATGGAAATTATTCCGCCCGTAAAGGATTCTTGGCCCATAACCGGAAGATACATGGCCTGAATATGGTACTGGCCACGCAAAATTCCCGCCGACATACTCTCTGTCGTTATACGACTTCGACAGTCTGTCAATTTCGGATTGCGCATCCTGATAATTCTTATAGAGTGTCTCGTATTCGCTTTCCTTGACCTGTTGCTGCGCCTGAACCAGCTCGAGTTCTTTGTTCGTTTCCATAACAAGCTGCGTCGCCGTAAGACGAGCTTCTTCCTGTTCTTCCATCAAAACACTGAGGTCTTCTAGCGAGCGGTTGATTCCGTCCCGAAGAATGATAACTTGATCGCGCTTTGCGGTAATATCATCGATCTGCTCCGAGTCATGTTCCGCCATTTTCGAAAGATATTCCCCCAACACGATCGCGTCGGAAAAGCTATCGGAACCAAGTATCACCGTGAGTGGAGACGTAAAATCATTCATGTACATATAGCGAAGCCGCAAAGCAAAGGTATCGTAGGTCTTTTTCAGCTCCGCTTCTTTTTGGTCAAGTTCCTTTTGCGCAAAAGCCAACTTATCTCTTGTTTCCTCAATGGCAACCGTCAGTTTCGAAATATAATCAAGGATTCCCTGTAATTTTTCTTCATATTGTGCTTTGAGTGCCTGGTTTTTTTGAACCTCGCCCTTGATCGCTTCAATTTCCTTTTTCTTTTCCTTGAGCATCGTCGAAAGCTTTTCTTTCTCAGCTTTCAATTCCTCAAGAGTAAGAGCAGATACCTGAGCCGGAGATAAAGAAATTATCAAAAAACAACAAGGAGAAATGCAAATATTCGTTTTGTCATCGATTTACCTCACTCAGTATTGACATGATTTCCAAAATCATCAGACAAATAAAACCGGCGAAGCGATTCGCATCACTATTGAATCAAAATCTCAAGCGGATTGAACGCGGTTCCTTTGCTGCGTATTTCAAAATGCAGGTGCGGCCCCGTTGAATTTCCGGTAGAACCAACTGCCCCAATCACACTTCCCTGTGCTACTTCCTCATCTACCGAAACAAGAATATCCGAGAGATGCGCGTAAAGCGTCATATATCCGCCGCCATGGTCCATCAAGATATAATTCCCATACCCGGTGTTTCCATAGATCACTCGAACAATCTTTCCGCCGTTGGAAGCGACAACCGCTTTCCCGTAGATACCGCCGCCCGCTATGTCGATGCCGGTATGGAAGTTATCCCTTCCGTAAAGCGTCCGCCACCCATAGTAAGACGAAATATTTGGGTACCGCGGAACCGGCCAACGAAATCCGTTGCCGTCATACTCTCTCTCGGTGTCCCATGCGGACATCAACTGGGCTATCTGCTTCTGAGCCGCGACTATCTGTT
>CAZGYK010000033.1:7026-12391 GCA_964530485.1 uncultured Oscillospiraceae bacterium | reverse complement strand
GTGCCAATCGCAGTGGCGATCGTAGCGGTATTCCTATTTTTCCTCGCCTTTGTTATAAGCCCTGACAAGCCGCTTACTCCTCCGATCGAGTATTACCCCCCGAACGGAATGAGCCCCGCGGAGATGGGATATATCATCGACGGAAACGTCTCGGGCCGCGACATTACCGCGCTTATCTACTATTGGGCCTCCCACGGTCATTTGGACATCGAGATCACCGATAAATCCAACAACTTTATTCTTCACCAGAAAAGCTTCCTCGACGACGCACATCCAATCTACGAAAAGCAGATGTTCCAGACGATGTTCGGTCTTGGCGCGAACAATACCGTCTCCAACAAAAACCTCGAGGAACGGTTCTATTCTACGGTTAATTCTACCGCGAGCTCGGTTAAGCGTTCCTTCTCAGGAAGCCGCCAGCTCAAGAAATCGGGAAGAAGTACCCTTTATGGTTTCCTCTCTTTCTTTGCCTGCTTTGTGTTCGCAATTCTTGCCGTCGCAATTCCTACTTTATGGCCGCTTTCCGAAAGCGGAGAAGGCTTTGGAGCCGCCGTTGCCTCGGTTATTCTTGTTCCGATTATTATCGGGATTCTTTCGAAGTACCAGCAAAACCGGTATAAGAGCGGCAAGGCTGCCGGGGTTGGCAAGCTTGTTTTCGCCATTATTTTAGCCGGAATCTATGCGGCGATTCTGGTCGTTACCTTCGCTGGAAAAAGCCTTCCGATCCTATCGACCGGCATCTTTATTCTTTCCGTACTAGTCATGATCTGTTCTATTCCCTTTGTGCGTAGGATGACCGAATTTGGAATTTATGTCCTCGAGCGTTCGATTGGATTCAAAACTTTCCTTACAACAGCGGAAAAATCCAGGCTAGAGATGTTGCTCACCGAAAACCCAGACTACTATTATGATATTCTTCCTTATGCCCAGGTTCTCGGGGTCTCCGCAATTTGGGAAAAGAAGTTCGACGGACTTCTCCGTCAGCCGCCCGAATGGTACTATGGCGCGGGCGTCGACCCAACGATGAGCACTTACGCTATGATGAGTACGATGAACTCTATGAACCGCAACATGACCTCCCGTCCGGTACAAACCAACAGCGGCGGAGGCGGTCATCTTGGCGGAGGCGGCGGAAGTTTCTCCGGCGGTGGAAGTTTTTCCGGCGGCGGATTCTCGGGCGGCGGAAGCGGCGGCGGGGGCGGCGGAAGCTGGTAACATCAACCCACTCCCTGATCTGATTCTTTGTCAAAACATAGTTATATATGCTTAGATTTAAAAGGAACCGCAGAAGCGGTTCCTTTTATTTGCGCCTATACCGGTATTTTATGTATAATAGACCTATCAAATAAAGGCAGGGAAATTTTTATGATTCTTGCGATTGTATCGGCTCCATGCAAAGCCTAATTGGGCAAGGCAGCATGGAGCATCCAAAAGATTCTTTTTTGCTTCGAACTCGATTTTTGATCGAGTAGAAGCGCCGGCCCGATAAAGCTTTGCGCCTAACTTGAAATACATCATTTTTGCTGAACGCTTTCTGAGATTCGGTATCCCGTCTCTTTAGTGGGATTCGAGCTTTTGGCGTTTGGCCATAGGAGCAAAGTTATGAAAAAACAATTATTTTCCGGAATGAGCGGATTTGTTACGCTGTGGATCGGTCAGAGCATTTCAACGCTCGGCAGTGCTATGACAAATTTCGCGCTCATCATCTGGATTTATTCACAAAAGGGAACGGCGACCAGCATTGCGCTGCTCACCTTCTGTTCGTATCTTCCATCCATTCTGTTTTGTTTTATTGCCGGAACGCTTGCCGACCGCTGGGATAAAAAGAAGATCATGCTGTTAAGCGACCTCGTCGCCGCTATTGGAACCGCAACGGTCTTTACCCTTTTCCTGTTGGACAGCCTTGAGATCTGGCATATTTACCTTGTCAATTTCTTGAGCAGCTTTATGAACGCGTTTCAAAGCCCCGCTTCCTACGTCGCGGTAAGTCTTCTTGCGCTAAAGGAACAGTATACAAAGGTTGGAGGTATGCAGGCGTTCTCTTCCTCTCTGATTACAATTCTTACCCCGGCGCTTGCGACAGCGGTTCTCTCTTTCGGCGGCCTTACGGCAATCTTTTTGATCGATCTCGCTTCCTTCAGTTTTGCCTTTTTGTCGCTGCTTTTCTTAATCAAAATTCCTAAGCTTCCAGCGGAAGAGAAAAAGGAGCTCCCTTTCTTTAAGAGTTGTCAGAAGGGTCTTGCTTTTTTATTTGCACACAAGCCAATTTTGCGGATCATTCTCTTCTTTACCTTTATCAATCTCATTGCTTACGCCGGCGGCCTCGGGGGGATTCTCCCCGCAATGCTGCTCTCCAGAAATAACGGAGGGGAAGCCGCGCTTGGATTTGTCTCTGCGGCTATCGGAGTTGGAGCCCTCATCGGAAGCATCCTCGTCACGTTTTCGAAACCGCCGAAAAGCAGGACCAAGACGATCTTTTTCGCCTGCGGTATCTCATTTTTACTCTGCGACCCTGTCTGGGCGTTCGGCCGCGTTCCCTGGCTTTGGGCTCTGTTCGGCTTTCTCGGAAACATACCGCTCCCCTTTCTCAACGCCAACCTTTCAACCGTGATGAGAAGAAAAGTTCCCCCGGAAATGCAGGGGAGGGTATTCTCTGCCAGAGACACGCTTCAGTATTGCACCATTCCGCTCGGCCTTTTTCTCGGCGGGTATTTAGCCGACAATGTATTTGAACCCCTGATGATGGGTGATTCCGCTCTGAAAGGATTTTTGTGCTCGCTGGTCGGACCCGGAAAAGGCTCCGGGATTGCTGTGATGTTTATTCTTACCGGGATTATCGGGATTGTAGCAAGCTTGATCGCCTATTGTAACCCGATCTACAAACCGCTCGACAGCGATTCGGATTCCATTTAGAAGATAAAATGCCCGCTGAATGACCTCATCAAAAGCCTTCGCTCCATCAGAATACAAGGAATGGATCCCTTTCTGATAAGCATAGAGGAAACAATAGTAAAAACCCCCGGATTCCATTAATGGAATCCGGGGGTTTCTTTTGCAAACTATGCAATTACATCATATCCCGCGTCTTCAATCGCGGCAACTACTGCTTTTTCAACATCGCCGTCCGACTGTACAATAACGGTTCCGTCGTTGAGCGAGGCAACGGCCGAAGTCACACCCGCGACCTTTGAAACTGCCATCTCAACCCGCATTTTGCAATGTTCGCAGGTCATCCCATCTACTTTGATTGTCTTTTCCATCTTAACCTCCTTGGTTCTATTTGTTTTAGCATAATCTATTTTTATGTGCGAATCAATCATATTTTGACGAAATTCAACCGCAATGCGTTTGTAACAACGCTTACCGAAGAAAGCGACATCGCCGCCGCGGCAAAAACCGGACCGAGCAGCGGACCGCCGAACACATAGAGAAGTCCTGCCGCAATCGGAATGCCGATTGTATTGTAGCCAAACGCCCAAAACAGATTTTGCTTGATGTTCCGGATCACCGCGCGGGAAAGTTTTACCGCGCTGGCAACGCCAAGAAGCGAACGGCCCATCACAACAACATCGGCCGATTCGATAGCGACATCAGTTCCGCTTCCAACCGCGATCCCGACGTCTGCCGCGGCAAGCGCCGGAGCATCGTTGATCCCATCCCCAACCATTGCGATCCGCTCACCCTGCTGAAGATACTTCTTTACGGTCTCTGCCTTTTGGTCGGGAAGAACACCCGCGATCACAAGGTCAATTCCCGCTGCCCTCGCGATTGCGGCGGCGGTTTTTTCGTTGTCACCGGTTACCATCGCAGTTCGAAGACCCATTTCTTTTAGCGCCAAAACCGTTTTCGCTGCATCTTCTTTGATGGTGTCGGCGACCGCGATCACGCCAAGAAGTTTGTTCTCCCTTGCAAAATACATCGGCGTCTTTCCGTCCATCGCCAAATCCTCGGCTTTATCGATCACCGCGGACACATCAATATTATGTTTTTCCATCATCGCAAGATTTCCGGCAACAACCGTCTTATCATCTACCATTACTTCAATTCCAAGACCCGGAACAGCAAGATAATCCCTGATTCCAAGAATCGGAACCGCTGTCTCATCCGCTTTTGCGACAATCGCCTCCCCAAGCGGGTGCTCCGCCATCTGCTCAGAAGAAGCGGCAACCGAAAGCAGCGTCTCATTATCAACACCATCCGCAGCAATCAGATCGGTCACCTCCGGTCTCCCGTTGGTAATCGTCCCCGTCTTATCCATCATTACGAGCGTTACGCTCTTGAGAAGCTCGAGCGCTTCCCCATTTTTAAAGAGAATTCCGAGCGACGCTCCTCTTCCGGTTCCAACCATGATCGCCGTCGGCGTCGCAAGCCCTAATGCGCAAGGACAGGCAATGACAAGTACCGAAACAAAGATTCGAAGCGCAAAAGATACAGTCTCCCCGGCAATGAGCCAGGCAATCGCCGCAACAAGCGCAATCCCCATCGAAGCAGGTACAAAATAACCCGAAACAATGTCTGCTAAGCGCGCTATCGGCGCCTTAGATCCCTGCGCCTCTTCGACGAGCCGTATAATCTGCGCGAGTGTTGAATCGCTCCCGATTCTTGTTACCCGCGCTTTGACCGCGCCGTTTTTATTGATCGTCGCGCCGGTCACGCTGTCTCCGACCGTCTTTTCTACCGGCATACTTTCCCCGGTTAGCATCGACTCATCTATTGTCGTTCCGCCCTCGATAACCTCTCCGTCGGCCGGGACCTTAGCGCCCGGTCGTATCACGACAACATCCCCGACCGAAAGCGACTCTGCCGGAATCTCTTCAACCGTCCCGTTCCGTTCTACAAGCGCTGTCGGCGGAGAAAGGGAATAAAGCCCGGCTATCGCCTTTCCGGTTCTTCGTTTGGCCCGCTGTTCCATGTACTTCCCGACCATCACCAGCGTCACAATCATTGCCGCTGATTCAAAGTAGAGTTCCATCACCGCATGATGTTCACCGCTTAGAATCCGGACAAGCGACCAGATACTGTAAACAAACGCTGCCGAGGTTCCGGTCGCGACAAGCGTATCCATATTCGGCGAAAGATGAAACAGCGAAGAAAACCCGTTGCTGTAAAACTTCCTCCCGGCGATCAATACCGGTATCGTCAGAGCCAACTGAACAAGAGCAAACGTTACGGGATTCGCCATCGGCTCCAAAAATGATGGATACGGCAACGAGACGAATTCGATCATATGCGCCATCGCAAGATAAAAGAGCGGTACGGTAAACGCGATTGCCGTTATCAATCTTCGCTTAGAAGCAAGAAGTTCCTTCTTCTCCTCCTCATCCAGCTCTCGGCGCTTCTCCTCAAAATTTTCAATCAGCGTATA
>CAZGYK010000033.1:0-7016 GCA_964530485.1 uncultured Oscillospiraceae bacterium | reverse complement strand
TCATCTAAACTCCCGCCAGCGTCGTCATACGCAACCGAAAGCTTTTCGGTTGCGAGATTGACAGCGGCGGATGTTACAAACGGAAGTTTTTCGACCGCGCGTTCAACTGCTCTTGAACAGGCGGCACAGCTCATTCCCTTTATCACTGCTGTTGTATTTCGATCCATAGATACTCCTTTTTCGTAAAGCATGTTTTTCAACACACGAGTTAGCATATGCTTATTATACGTTAAAACTCGGGAATGTCCATGAACAGATTGAAAAGTCCGTTTTATCGTACTGTTAACCTGATATATTGGAACAAAGACGAACAAAACACATAAAAACAGTATAAACATTAGTCGAATATACAACTGGTATTTTTTAAGTAATACACTTCGACCTCACTTTTCCAAAATGACTGATAAGGAGACCAACATGAAACGCAATCTATACGACCTCATCGCCCTCTTCACCGGCGTCAAGAATATCAACTGGGACGAAGAATATCCGCCCGATTATGCGGAAGACTATTTCTGGGATTCCGAACCGGCGCTCAAACTTTCGCCGGAGGGAACCACCATATCTTTCTGCGAACGCGACGCAGGCTAGTACCTTTATTATATTGCCAAAAAAGCACAGGCTATTTGCCTGTGCTTTTCTTGTTACAATCCCCAGATTGCGCTTCTTTTGATATCGATCGCCCGTTCCGGACAAACCTCATGACAACAAAAACAACGGATACATCCCTGTCTTTCGATCACCGCTTTACGGTTTACGATCGCTATCGTTTTCTGCGGACAGATCTCTTTGCATTTTCCACAGCCGATACAAAGCTTTTTGATGATCGCCGGATGTGCTGATGTCGCGTTGAGAAACGCCTTTGCCGGTCTTCGGAAGATTTTTGGAACTTTCAGTGAAAAATCCGTTTCGGCACTCCGTGGCTTTTTGAGATCAGTAATCGGATTTTGAAATGGGGCAAGATCTCCGTAAATCGAGATTTCTCCTGCTTCTTTTGGCGCGAGCCCTCTCTCGATGCTGCTTTTTACTGTCAGCGCTTCATCAGGGCGCATCCCAATACAATGGGCCAATACGCGGTCGAGATAATAGGGATTATTGGACCCGCCAAGTATTCCAAAATACCGCGGCGTTCCGCCGGAAGGACCGTCTCCCTCCATCCCAAGAATTCCGTCAATCAGCGAGATCTGCGGCTGAATAAATTCCGCAAGGTCGATCAGCATATCGCAAAACTCTTCCCGCTTTGGAAACCGGCAGTGCATCTCCGCTTTCATCAATCCCGGAATACAGCCAAACAGGTTTTTGACCGCGCCGGTCATCCCGCTCATTGCATGTGTCTTCAGCTTGCCAACCGAGATAATTAGGTCAGCATCCAGTGTTGGAAGGGTCAGCTCCGCGCCTTTGATACGCTCTCCGTCAAACAGAACCTCTCGGCTCTCGGTGTCAAGGTTAAGAGTTACACCGGGTATATCGCCGAGCGCGTCATACCCGCAGCCGTGATATACCGACTTTAGGGCTGCCTTTGAATAAAGTCCCCCGGGACTATCCGAAATAAGAATCGTATCTGCCCCATACGCTTTGAGCGTTTTGACGACCGCTTCCATGACAACAGGGTGAGTCGTAACCGCTTCATCCGGCGAAAACCGCGCGAGTAAATTGGGCTTAATCAGTACTCTCTTTCGATCACGAAGAAGCGTTTCAATACCAGAGGCAACAAGGATTTCCTCTACCGCGGCCTCAACTAGTTTCGGGTCATACTGCCCGACTTGTTTTAAGATTACACCGCCACTCATAAGAGATTCTCTTCGGTTAAGAACGCCTCAATCCGCGATATCGCCTCCGAAAGATGGGAAACCGAATAGGAGTAGCTGACACGGACATGTCCCTCGCCGCTTATTCCGAATGCGTCTCCCGGGACAAGGGCAACCTTCTTGCTCTCAAGCAGCCTTTCGCAAAATTCCTGGGATGTCATCCCTGTTTTTTGGATCGACGGAAAAACATAAAACGCGCCGAGAGGTTCAAAACAGGTCAACCCGAGGCGGTTAAAATTATCGACCATATACCGTCGCCTCATTGCATACTCCGTACGCATCTCCTCGACGACTTGGTCACAATCCTTCATCGCAACGACGCCGGCATACTGGGCCATCGTCGGAGCGCACATGATCGCGTATTGATGTACCTTGGTCATCTGTTTGATGATCGGTTCCGGCCCGCAGGCATAGCCGAGGCGCCAGCCGGTCATAGCAAAGGCTTTGGAAAAACCGCTGATCAAAATCGTACGGTCATACATATCTTTGCTGAGCGACGCTATCGAAACATGCTTTTCGTCGCCATACGTCAGTTCTCCATAGATTTCATCCGACATCACGAGGATATCGGTACCCTTTAGGACTTCGGCAATCGATTCCAGGTGTTCTCTTCTCATAATAGCCCCGGTCGGATTGCTCGGGAACGGGAATACGAGAAGTTTGGTTTTGTCGGTAATGGCTGCTTTCAAATCCTTCGCAGTCAGCCGAAATCCGTCCTCCGGTTTGCATGCGATTGGGACAACCTTCGCGCCGTTGATCTTCGCGACAGCATCGTACGCAACAAAACAGGGCGTCGGTACAATTACCTCGTCGCCGGGATTGATAAGCGCGCGGTAACAAGCATCAATCGCTTCGCTTCCGCCGACAGTCACGAGAGTTTCGGTATCCGGGTTATAGCTTAGGTCAAATCTTCGTTTCTGGTAATCACAAATTGCCTCGCGGAGTTCTACGATTCCGCTATTTCCGGTATACCAGGTTCTTCCGCGCTCGAGGGATTCGATCCCCGCCTGGCGGATAACCCAGGGGGTTACAAAGTCCGGTTCGCCAACGCCGAGCGAAATACACCCCTCCATCTTGGAGGCAATGTCAAAAAACTTACGAATGCCGGAAGGGGGCAAAGAGGACACGACATCCGAGAGTAGGTTATCGTAATTCATATTAAACGCTGAATCCCCTTTCATCACGCTTCAGTTCCGAAAGGACAACGCCGCGTTCCTTGTATTTCCTAAGGATAAAGTGCGTTGAGGTCGAAAGTACCGACTCCATCGGCGAGAGCCGTTTCGCGACAAACATTGCGATATCTCGGAAGGTCTTCCCAAGAACCTCGACCATGATATCATATCCACCAGACATCAGGTAAACGCTCTGGGCCTCTGGAAATTTTGCGACAGCGTCGGCAAATTCGTCAAAACCAAAGTTGTGTTTCGGGGTGATTTTGACCTCTATGATACTCGAAACCATGTCGCTTCCGGCCTTTTCCCAATCGATGACCGCCTTATAGCCGCGAAGCACACCTGCTCGCTCAAACGCGTCCATCTTTTCCGCGACCGCAGCCGCAGATTCTCCTGTTAGGCTCGCAAGTTCTTCCAGCGACAGCCTAGCGTTATCATTGAGCAGTTTGAGCAGCATGTCCATAGTTCTTCTCCTTTTTTAATATATATTTTCTTAAAAAACACGGAACCGATCCGTTTGAAATTACCGCTAATTATATAACATTCAAGGAAAGATGTAAACTGAAAGCATCGCATGCCCTCTCAGAAATTGTTAATCCCCGCTGGTATTTTTACAAATGTTACTGTCTTGGGTCGCCATACCGGAAGGCAGTTAAAACTTCATCACTAACCCATATTTTTGTGCTATAATAGCATATCAATCTTAGAAACGAAGAGGTATGGTATGGCATCTGTACAGAGCACCCTTTTGCGCGCCCAGATTCGATTAATCCGTCCGATCATGAAACGCATCGACATCGAAGGGGAACGAAAAACGCAAGATGCGCTCGGTGAGCTTGGTTCTCGCGCTCTTGCCGAAAGAATCGAATATGTACCGGAGCTTTTTGATCGCTTCGAGGCCGAATGGGCCCACCCGGTCGGCGAGATCGAACACGGCGCAATCCTCTATCTCCACGGCGGAAGCTATACCGCCGGATCGTTGAGCTACGCAAAAGGATTCGGCGGTGTTTTGGCCGATACGGTTCGGCGTGACACCCTTTGCATCGGTTACCGACTGGCTCCGGAACATCCCTTCCCCGCAGCTCTCGACGACGCCGAAGAGGCCTACCGGAGAGTCTTGGACATCTATTCTCCCGACGAAGTCGCTATCGTCGGTGAATCTGCCGGCGGCGGGCTTACTTTCGCGCTTGCGCTTCGAATCAAAGAGAAGGGGCTTCCGCTTCCGGGATGTCTTGTTGCGATGTCCCCGTGGGCAGATCTTCGCTGTAACAGCGAATCTTATGAAACGAAGGCAGACGCCGACCCCTGTCTTTTCGCCGATGCGCTTCGCGACAGCGCTGACCTCTATTCCAGCAGCGACCTTACCAACCCAGAAGTTTCCCCAGTTCTCGGCGACTTTTCGAAGTTCCCTCCCTCTCTTATCTTTGTCGGAACAGACGAAGTACTGATGAACGATTCTTTGGAACTTGGCCGGAAGCTGAAGGAATGTGATATTCCGTTCGAACTAGTTGTTGCCGAAGGAATGTGGCATGTCTATTGTATCTACGGCGTGCCCGAAGCAAAGGAAGCGCTTCAACAGATGAGCGCGTTCATTTCTAAAAACTGCTGATACCGTAAGGTTATTTCGAGACAATGCTGATAGACTTCTTATAGAATCTATCCCCCTTTTTTTTCTTGCATGGTAAAATTCTGATTCATATATGGAGAGACTCTTGGCTACCAAAAAGCGTACCGACCAGAAAGACTGGATCAAACTTGATAACGCCGCGAAAATTTATCCCGCTGCCCGTTCCCGGAACTGGACGGCTATTTTCCGTGTATCAGCAGAATTAACAGAGCCGATTGATCCGAAAATCCTAGCCGAAGCCCAAAAACTTACACTCAAGCGTTTTCCCGGGTTTTCTTACCGGCTCCGTTCCGGGATGTTCTGGTATTATCTCGAACAGGTCGATGGAATGCCCCGGATTCAAAAGGATGTCGCGAACCCCTGCGTCAGAATGGATCTTAGGGAAAACGACGGATTTATGTTTCGGGTACGCTATCATGAAAAACGTATCGCCCTCGAAATTTTTCATGTATTGACCGACGGTACCGGCGGTATAACCTTCCTTAAAACGCTTGTAGCCGAGTATCTTCGGATTAAATATGGCCTTTTTATCCCCCGCGATGAGAGTATCCTTGATATTGACGAGATTCCGGACAAGAGCGAATTGGAAGACAGCTTTATGCGCTTTTCACGGGAAGTCTCGGTATCCCGAAAAGAAACAGCGGCTTACCGGATCAATGGAACTCCTGAAGAACCGCATTTCATGAATATCGTAACGGGGATGATGCCGGCCGACATCGTCGCCAAGCGCGCAAAAGAATACGGCGGAACCATTACGGAGTTTTTGACCGCCGTTCTTATTCTTTCGATTCGCAAGGTTCAGCAACAGGAAATGAAGGCAAGGCGCAGAAATATGCCTGTCAAAGTCTGCGTCCCGGTCAATCTTCGCAAATTTTATCCGACAAGAAACCTTCGGAACTTCTCCTCGTTTATCAATCCCGGCATTGATCCAAAATACGGAGAGTATACTTTACCAGAGACAGTACAAATGGTAAAACATTTCATGGGACTCGAAGGAACCGAAAAAAAGCTCAATGTCCGGATGTCGACAAATGTTCATTCCGAACAGAACCCGATTATCCGGGTCATGCCGCTATTTATCAAAAATCAGGCGCTCAGGATTGCGTTTAAGCTCAACGGAGACCGGACCTCTTCGACAACTCTTAGCAATCTCGGAAACCAGACGCTTCCGGAACCGATGAGCGACTACGTTACAAGGCTCGATTTTATGCTCGGTTCTCTCAAATATAACCCCGTCACCTGTGCCTGCGTTTCCTATAATAATCTCATGACCATTAACTTTACGAGAAGCATAAAAGAAGCAAGGGTTGAACGTAACTTTTTTACCCAGCTTGTCAAGCTGGATATCCCCGTATGCCTCGAAAGCAACCGAAGGGAGTGATTTTTTAGATGTCATACTGTGTCAACTGCGGCGTTCAGCTTGCCGACAGCGAAAAACAATGCCCGCTCTGCGACGTCGCGGTTATCAATCCATCAAGTCCATGGCACGAACCGGAATCAAGACCGTATCCGAAGCAGGTCGAACGAGTCATGCGAAGAGTCGACCGGAAGTTTATTGTATCGCTCGCTTCCGTCTTTCTTTTTATCCCAATTATCATTCCTCTCATCACCGACTTGCTCTTTAACGACGCTGTAACCTGGTCCGGGTATGTTATCGGAGCCAGCATTTGTATTTTCTTCTGGATTCTCTTTCCCCTGCTCTTTACCGTTCCCCGCCCCTATCTCTGCTGGGCGGCCGATACGGTCGTAACAACCGGTTATATCGCTTTGATTGGATATATTTCAGGAGATATCGGGTGGTTTATTCCGCTTGGACTTCCGCTCTGCGCTGCGCTTAGCATTTCGGCACTCCTGATTATTGCGGTTTCCTCAACAAACTTACCCGACCTTTATAAGACCGCAGGATATTTTACTGTCTTTGGTGTTTTCTCCGTTATGGTAGACTTTATTATCAATGGGTATATTACGACAAGCGACTCAATCCATTGGTCATTCTTTATCGTTGTCCCCTGTGTGATTTTTTCTATCGTATTTATTATTCTCCAGAAGCGAAAAAAACTGCGCGAGGAAATTCGAAGAAGGTTATTCTATTAGGATATCCAAAAAAGAGAGGCCGGATTTTGCCGGCTTCTCTTTTTTATAATTCGCTTAATGCGACTTCGTCTATCAAATTAGCGCTTGGCGTTGAAGCAAAACAAATTGCTCTTCGGCTATCTGTCGCCCCTTCGCGAGAATCAGTGCGGTTATTCAAACCGTATTGGAATTCGATACTCGTGTTCCCGTTTCTCTCGAATTGATCCAATCTACCTTTCCCTACTTATGTTTCGTTCCCGCGCAAGCAAGGCCAGTTTTTTTGCCGTATTTGCATTTCGGATCGTGATTTTGTCGTACGCCGCGGTTCCGACGACT
>CAZGYK010000032.1:9312-12590 GCA_964530485.1 uncultured Oscillospiraceae bacterium | reverse complement strand
TGTCAGCTGCCGCTTCTGCTTTCGCTCATTCTGTAATTTTTCGGCGCGCGCGCGGCGCTCTTGCTCCGCCTTCGTCGGCCTTCCTTTCCGGTTTGCCATCTCCACCCCAAACCAGCCGAACGTCCGTATTGCCGCGACAATCTTCCGCTCTGTTCGGAAGTTCGCCGCCTGCCGTCCGCCTGTGATCCTACTGACTATATTGTACTACATAATATGTAGGTATTCGAGAACTCCGATCGTAACGGTAACAATTCCAAGCGCCCACAAATAATACGCGAAAATCTGAAACCGGTCGGTTTTTACGAGCCACCGGACCAGTTTGATCGCGAAAAATCCCGCAACGGCCGAAGTCACAACGCCGATGATGAGAATGATCGGATTCCCGACCGACCCGGCTTTTACCGCGTCTGACAATTCCGACGCGGAAGATCCAAGTACCGCCGGAATTCCGAGAATAAACGAAAACGCGACCATGAATTCCTTGGAATACCCGCGAAGAATGCCGGTTCCGACGGTCGATCCCGAGCGCGATATTCCGGGTATGGTTGCAATTCCCTGAACAACGCCAATCAAAAGCGCATCACCCGCAGTCATGTCTACGGCTGTTTTGGTACAGTTCTTCTTCCTCGAAGCAAGAAAAAGAAGCGTTCCCGTGATCAGGAACCCGACGCCTTCTACGAGGATATCCCCGTCGGTCGAAAACCGCTCGACAAACCCCTTTAGAAAATAAAAACCGGCTAGCGGAAGCGTCGCGATTACGATCATCACCAACATGCTCCGCGATTCGTTCATCCCGTTCCAACGAAACTTTCCGGTAAATAAGTCTTTGACCAACCGGAAAAATTCAACGACCATCTTCCAAATGGTATCCCAAAAAGCAATGAGGACGGCAATTAAGGTGCCGAGATGCAGCATGACCGAGAAAAACAGCGCGCCTTCTCCGCTGAGCTTAAAAAAATGCTGGAACAGCGAAAGGTGCCCGCTGCTGCTGATCGGGAGAAATTCCGTAAATCCCTGAATCAGTCCCTGTAAAAACGCCTCGATAACCGTCATATCCCATTCCCTCATCTTTCTTTAATACATTACTATAATTTCAGGATAATTTCAACTTTTTTGCTATATTTAGTGCTTGATAGAACTGTAACTATACATGGTGTTGAAATTTGCTTTGCGCCGCCGATCTTGGTTCATCAAAAACAAGGCGTTTTTATGATTCTCGCGCAGGTTGTTGGCTTTCGGAATAAATTGGATAATTAATTGACAATATTATGTTAAGATTTATAATATATGTAAGAGTTATTGAAAAAGATGTAGACAGAATTTTACGATCTACAGCAGTTAAGGGGGAATCATTCTATGGGTGATACAGTTGCTCAAAAAATTCTGCGAAGCCATATTGTCGAGGGAGCGCTCGAAGCGGGAGGCGAACTCGGTCTTCGAATCGACCAGACGCTGACCCAGGACTCTACCGGAACAATGGCTTACCTGCAATTCGAAGCGATCGGGATTCCGCGGGTCAAAACCGAATTGTCGGTCGCTTATATCGATCATAATATGCTCCAGTCCGGCTTTGAAAACGCCGACGACCATGCGTTTATTAAATCGATCGCAAAAAAGAGCGGAATCCGCTTTTCCCGTCCGGGAAATGGAATCTGCCACCATGTCCATCTCGAGCGTTTTGCCCGTCCGGGAAAAACGCTGATCGGCTCCGACAGCCATACCCCGACGGCCGGAGGAATCGGCTCGATCGCGTTCGGCGCCGGCGGCCTCGATGTCGCGGTCGCGATGGGTGGTGGGCTCTACTATATTGAAACCCCAAAAATCCTCGGCGTCAAACTGACCGGAAAGCTCCGCAAAGGTGTTTCGGCGAAAGACGTTATCCTCGAGGTTCTCCGCCGCCTTTCTGTCAAGGGCGGTGTCGGTAAAATTGTCGAATATTTCGGTGACGGCGTAAAGACGCTCTCTGTCCCCGAACGCGCTACGATTACGAATATGGGCGCAGAGCTCGGCGCAACAACATCTCTTTTTCCGTCGGATGAAAATACGCTCGCCTTCCTTCGCGCCCAAAAACGCGAAGCCGACTTTATTGAAATCAAGGCGGACGCCGATGCGAAATATGATGAAACAATCGAGATCGACCTTTCCGCGCTGGTTCCGCTCGCCGCCTGTCCCCATATGCCCGACCGGGTCAAACCTGTCTCGGAGCTCGCCGGAATGAACGTGGACCAGATCTGTATCGGATCCTGTACGAACTCCTCGCTCTATGACTTGATGGTCGTCGCGACGATTCTGAAAGGTCAGTTGGTCAAGGAGGGGACAAGCGTTACGATGTCTCCCGGTTCCCGTCAGGTACTCAACATGATTACCGAAAATGGCATGCTCTCGGATATCCTTTCTGCCGGTGTCCGTCTGCTTGAATGCGGCTGCGGACCCTGCATCGGAATGGGTCAAGCCCCTTCTTCCGGCGCGGTCAGCCTAAGAACCTTCAACCGGAACTTTGAGGGCAGAAGCGGAACAAAAGACGCGCAGGTCTACCTCGTTAGCCCCGAAACCGCGGCGGTCAGCGCCATCTTCGGTACAATGACCGATCCGACGGAGTTTATCGAAAAAATTGATATCCGCGTTCCGGAATTCTTTACAATCAACGACAATATGATCGACATGCCCGCCGATGCGGAAGCCGCCAAGTCTCTTTCGATCTCGCGCGGACCGAATATCAAAGAATTCCCGACGCTTGCCCCGATGCAAAACCATATCGAGGCCCCCGTATCAATCAAGGTCGAAGACAATATTACGACCGACCATATTTCCCCCGCCGGGGCGGCTCTTCTTCCTTTCCGCTCCAACATTCCGTACCTCTCGGACTTCTGCTTTGCCGTCTGTGACAAAGAATTCCCGAAACGCGCGCGCGAAGCAGGAACTAGCGTTGTTGTCGGCGGAGAAAACTACGGCCAGGGCTCTTCCCGCGAACATGCGGCGCTCGTCCCGCTCTATCTCGGCGTGCGCGCAGTACTCGTAAAATCCTTTGCGAGAATTCATCGCGACAATCTCTCAAACGCCGGAATCCTTCCGCTGGTATTTAAGAACAAATCCGACTATGACGGAATTGATGAGGGCGATGTTCTCGATATCGAGAATACGGTTGAAACGCTCAAGAACGGCGGAGATTTTACGGTCGTCAATAAAACAAAGGGGACTTCTTTCCTTGCGGCAACCGAGGTTTCCGACCGCCAGAAACAATATCTCCTCTCCGGCGGACTGCTCGGCTATACAAAACT
>CAZGYK010000032.1:9038-9270 GCA_964530485.1 uncultured Oscillospiraceae bacterium | reverse complement strand
AGAACAGAAAGGGTATCAAATATGAGTGACTATTCTTCCTTCCAAGAAGCGGCGGAACAATTTGTTTCGCTGATGAAAAACCAGCAACAGCGCAACGAACGCATGAAAACCGAAGCCGATTTTGTCAATTACGAAAAATTGGACAAAATCATTATCGGAATCTGCGGCGGCGACGGAATCGGCCCGATCATCACGGCCGAAAGCGAAAAAGTGCTCCGTGAACTGCTCAAAG
>CAZGYK010000032.1:6839-9022 GCA_964530485.1 uncultured Oscillospiraceae bacterium | reverse complement strand
ATTGAAAAGATGCAGCCGATCCCCGAGGATACGCTCGAAGAGCTGAAGGCCTGCCACGTGATTCTGAAGGGACCGACAACAACGCCAGACGCGAGCTACGGTCTTCCGAATATCGAGAGCGCCAACGTCGCGATGCGCCGCGAGCTCGACCTTTTCGCGAACCTTCGCCCGGTTAAAGTTCCCGACCAGGGGATCGACTGGACCTTCTTCCGCGAAAATACCGAAGGCGCCTATGCGATCGGTTCTAAGGGAATCGATTTTGACGGTTTCGCCGTCGACTTTACCGTAACTACCGACGAAGGGACCAAGCGTATCGCAAAACTCGCCTATGATTATGCGAAGGCAAACGGCAAAACCCGCGTCTCTATCGTAACGAAAGCGAACGTCATCAAAAAGACCGACGGGAAGTTCTTAAAACTCTGCCGCGAGGTCGGCGAAAACTATCCCGGAATCACGACCGATGACTGGTATGCGGATATTATGACCGCGAAACTGATCGACGAAAAACGGAGAAGGGATTTCCAGGTCGTTGTCCTCCCGAACCTCTACGGCGATATTATTACCGACGAAGCCGCCGAGTTCCAGGGCGGGGTCGGAACGGCGGGAAGCGCCAACATCGGAAAGCGCTATGCCATGTTCGAAGCCATCCACGGTTCGGCACCGCGCATGGTCAAGGAAGGCCGTGAAAACTACGCCGATCCCTGTTCAATGCTCCGCGCTTCGGCGATGCTGCTTCGCCATATCGGGTATATCGCTGCCGGAGACAAACTCGACAAAGCGCTCGACTACTGTATGTTTGAAAACCAAAAATATGTGATTACCGGACGAGATACCGGCGCAACCTGTGCCGAGTTCGGAGACTTCCTGCTAGCCTCGCTCTCAAAGTTTTAGCAAAGAGTCTCTCATGATAGATGGAGGATCTGTTATGTCGAAGATCAAGCGTGATGTCTCACTCCCCGTCGTGCGGCGTCTGCCGCGTTACTATCGTTTTTTAACCAACTTGAAAAAGGGGGGAATCCAGCGGATTTCCTCTCTTGAGATCGCGCGAAGGATGGGCTTAACCGCTTCCCAGATTCGCCAGGATCTCAACTGCTTCGGCGGATTTGGTCAACAGGGTTACGGCTATAATGTCGACCAGCTTACCGAAGAAATCGAAAAAATCCTCTACCTCGACGAACGGCTCCCTGCAATTCTGATCGGCGTCGGAAACCTCGGACGCGCGCTGATGGGCTATCTTTCCTATGAAGCCCGCGGAATCTCGCTGGTCGGTCTCTTTGATCAAAGCCCGCGGAACATCGCCGAGATCAACCCCGATATTGAGGTCATGAATATCAACCAACTCGAATCGTTTTGCAGCGAACACAAACCGGTCGTTGCGATTCTCTGTATCCCTGAAACCAATGCGCAGACAATGGCCGAACGCCTTGTCCAGCTCGGGATCAAAGGGTTCTGGAACTTTAGTCATGTCGATCTTCGGCTCGATGACTCGATCAGCGTCGAAAATGTCCATCTTGGGGACAGCCTCATGACTCTCGGCTTCCAGGTCCATACAAAGGAACTCGAAACCCAGAAATAAGTTTTCCTGCAAAAGAAAAAAGAGTAGAACTATTTCAGAAATACCAGGGGAAAATTTGTGGAGGTTTTTATGAAAAAGTTTTCTGGCGAATTCAAGGAATTTATCTCTCGCGGCAACGTGATCGACCTCGCGGTCGGCGTAATTATCGGCGGAGCGTTTACCGCTATCGTCACTTCATTCGTAAAAGATATCGTCTCCCCGCTGATCGAGCTTGTCATTCAGGCGCTGACGGGTTCTTCAAGCTTTTCCGGCCTTTTGTTAAAAATCGGAAACGTCTCGCTGACCTACGGCAACTTCATTATGGCGCTTGTCGTCTTCTTCCTCGTAAAGGCAATCAACCGTTTCCGCCGTAAAACGGACGCAGCGCCCGCCTTAACCTACTTCTGTCCGTTCTGTCGTATGCCGGTCGACGCCAAAGCAACGAAATGTCCCAATTGTACCGCAGACATGACTCCTGAAAAGCAGTAAAAAAAGGAGCTGCTACAAAGCAGCTCCTTTTTGTTTCTTTGGTGGTCTTCCCGTCTCTTCTGCAACTTGAACTTTCGCCGATGTGAAACGTTGATTCCCTGACAAACTCGATATCTTACAAAACTGATAAGAGGTGCTC
>CAZGYK010000032.1:3060-6814 GCA_964530485.1 uncultured Oscillospiraceae bacterium | reverse complement strand
GATTCAGCCCATCAAAAAAAGAGAATACCGCGCCGTCTTGAAGGTGGTATACGATAGCTTTCATACCTTCGACGCGAAGGATTATACCAAAAACGGATGCGCTTCCTTTCTCGGCTATGCCTCCTTTCGAAACTTCTCGTCCCGTCAGGGAAGGGATCACACCTCTTTTATTGCGAAAGAGGAATCGACGATTGTCGGAATGATCGAAGTCCGCAACAAAAGCCATATTTCAATGCTGTTCGTTTCGCCGCCTTACCTCGGGAAGGGATATGGCCGCGCTCTCGTGGAATATGCGGTAAATGACATGAAGCGGATCAACCAAGAACTTACCGGGGTTACGGTGAACGCCGCCCCGTTCGCACACGGTTTCTATCTCCATCTGGGATTTCAAGATACCGAACCTACAATCAACAGTGACGGATTGATCTATACCCCGATGCGCCTTCTTCTCTCAGATTTCCGCTCTCTGCTCCGCGAAGCTCAGAATACTTTGTAATCACATTTCGTATTTTAAATTACATTTATTACGAATTGTATTATTATTTTCTCTTTACAATTAACTCTTCTCAGGTTATAATAACTTTGACAATTGAATAGGATGCGTTTTGGGAAAAGGAGTCATCTCCTTGGGAAACGGGTGAAAATCCCGTGCGAACTCGTCGCTGTAACAGCGGAGCGCCCCGCAAGTATGCCACTGGATTTATTCCGGGAAGGTTGCGGGAAGCGAAGATGCTGAAGCCAGAAGACCGGCCCCAGACGCGTGCCTCACCCACGAGTTTTGGAGAGTGGCGCAGTTCAGCTTTTGCTGAAGAACTCTGTTGTTTCTGTTCTCCAAACGTCTAGCCTTTACCGGCGGAGATTCCGGTAAAGAGGATGAAGTACCTGGAGGACTTTTTTCATGCAAAAATCTAGCAACAAAAAAATCATCATTGCCGTATCCGTTCTGCTCGTTCTGGTTCTCGCTTTTGGCGCCGTCTACCTTCTGACAAGACCCGAGACGACCAAAGGCCAAAAGAATGTTACCGTCGAAATCGTCATGCTGGACGAAACAAGCAAGGAACACAAAATCTCTACCGACGCCGAATTTCTAAGCGATGCGCTGAAAGAGAACAAGCTCGTCGACGGAAGTGATTCAAGCCTCGGTTTCATGATTACCTCGGCGGACGGCGTAGAAGCTGATGCCGCAAAACAACAATGGTGGAAGGTATCGATCGATGGCGTTGACGCTGTCGTCGGCGTAAGCGAAATCCCGGTTACCGACGGCGGTCACTATGAAATCTCCCTTGTCGAAGGGTGGGATTAAGCGATGAAGGCGAAAGTCACGCTCCGCGACATCTCGCTGATCGCTATTGCCTCCGCTATTCTGATTGCGATCCAGGTCGCGATGAGCCCAATTCCGAATATTGAGCTCGTCTCGCTGCTCGTAATTCTCTATACGATCCACTTTCGATACAAAGCTCTTTATATTATCTCTGTTTTCGTTCTGGTCGAAGGGCTGATTTACGGCTTCGGAATCTGGTGGTACAGCTATCTCTATATCTGGACAGTTTTGTTTTTCCTTACCCTTTGCTTTCGCCAGTCAACGTCTCCGCTGCTCTTTGCGGTCGTTGGCGCCGGGTTTGGTCTTCTGTTTGGAACGCTCTCATCTATCCCTTATTTCTTCTTACAGGGTGCCGCCGGTGCGATCGTCTATATCTCCTCCGGAGTTTTGTTCGACCTTTTACACTGCGCCGGAAATTTTGTGACGATCCTCTTGTTATTCAAACCGCTCAATACGGTATTTTCAAAGGTGCTCATTGGGATCCGTCAGAGTTCGCCGATTCCCGGCTCGGAACCCAATCGCTGAACGTTTCGATTCTTCGCAACTCCCGCGCCCCATCCGGATCCAGCCGTCAAAATGCGGCTTTTCTGTCCGGCTCGAAGATATAGCCAGTCAATTTCAAAACGCTAAAGCGTTTTTCATTTGACCAGCTATAACCCGTCCGCCCCGCTTCGCAGGGCGGACTTTTCGTTCGGTAACTTTATTGTTATTTCATCGACTTTACAAAATGTTCATTTGACGCTTTTTTCGTAACGTTGTAAGATATAATTTGTATTTATAGTTTGTAACCTTGAAATCTGTCAAAAACATTTTTGAACGAATGTGGCAATTCCTAACGCAAACCCTGCCTATGCGTATCGCGATCAGATCGGTTTCTAATGGTTCTATAAGTTAACATCAATAGCCGTTATCGGCTGGAAATATGAGGTAAAGCAATTGGGCCTTGTAGAAAAACTATTCGGAACCCCCGGCGCAAGGGAGCTCAAACGAATCACGCCAATCCGCGACTCGGTTCTTGCGCTGGAATCAAAATACCGCGCAATGAGCGATGCGGACCTTCGCGCGATGACCGCTGCTTTTAAGGAAAAGCTCGGCAACGGGGCAACGCTCGACAACATCCTTCCGGACGCTTTTGCTGTCTGCCGCGAGGCGGCGACAAGGGTGCTCGGTATGACCCATTTCCCCGTCCAGATCATCGGCGGTATCGTTCTCCATAGCGGGAAAATCGCCGAGATGAAAACCGGTGAAGGAAAGACGCTCGTCTCAACCCTCCCCGCCTATCTCAACGCCCTCTCCGGAGACGGCGTCCATATTGTAACCGTCAACGACTACCTCGCCCGCCGCGACAGCGAGTGGATGGGTAAAGTTCATAATTTCCTCGGTCTCGACGTCGGCCTGATTGTCCATGGCCTTTCCTCGGCCGAGCGAAAGGCCGCCTATAATGCCGATATTACCTACGCGACCAATAATGAACTCGGCTTCGATTACCTGCGTGACAATATGGTACTGGATCTCGCAAACAAGGCCCAGCGCGGCCATCCCTTTGCAATCGTCGACGAAGTCGACTCAATCCTGATCGACGAAGCCAGAACCCCGCTTATCATCTCCGGCGCCGGCGACAAGTCAACGGATCTCTATAAGCGTGCCGACGACTTTGCGAGAACGCTTTCGATTAAGCGGATTACCGAGCATGACAGCAAAACCGACATCGACGAAGAAGCGAAAGACTTTGACGTGATCGTAGATGAGAAAGCGCGGAGCGCATCTCTGACCGAGCGCGGTATCGCTAAAGCCCAGCGGCATTTCTCGGTAGAGAATCTCGCCGATCCTGAAAACATGACCCTCTCCCACCATATCAACCAGGCAATCCGCGCGCGCGGGATCATGCAGCGCGACGTCGATTACGTCGTCCAGAACGGCGAAGTCATTATTGTCGACGAATTTACCGGCCGCCTGATGTTCGGGCGACGCTATAACGAGGGACTTCATCAGGCAATTGAAGCCAAGGAAAAAGTGGAGGTTGCCCGCGAGAGCAAAACGCTCGCAACCATTACCTTCCAGAACTATTTCCGTATGTACAAAAAGCTCTCCGGCATGACCGGAACGGCGTTGACGGAACAGGCGGAATTCAGCGAAATCTACGGACTCGATGTCGTCGAGATTCCGACCAATATGCCGATGGTCCGCAACGATTACGACGATGTGATCTTCAAGACCGAAAACGGCAAGTACTTGAATGTCATCGAACAGGTCGTCGAATGCCACGAGCGCAACCAGCCGGTTCTGGTCGGTACCGTCAGTATCGAAAAATCCGAACAGTTGAGTAAGATGCTTTCCCGAAGAGGCGTGAAACATGAAGTCCTCAACGCGAAGCATCATGAAAAGGAAGCGGCAATCGTCGCTCAGGCCGGCAAGCCCGGCGCAGTCACGATC
>CAZGYK010000032.1:0-3050 GCA_964530485.1 uncultured Oscillospiraceae bacterium | reverse complement strand
GCGCGCAACCAGATGACGAAGGAAGGCGCAAGCGAGGAGGATCTTCTCGCCGCAACCAGCAAATACGAAACCGACGATGAAGCGATTCTCGAACTGAGAACCCGTTTCCGCGATCTTCTTCAGAAATACAAGGCCGAAATCGCCCCTCTCGCCGAGGAAGTAAAGAACGCCGGCGGGCTCTTTATTATCGGAACCGAACGCCATGAAAGCCGCCGGATCGACAACCAGCTCCGTGGACGCTCCGGACGCCAGGGAGACCCGGGCGCCTCGCGCTTCTACCTCTCGCTCGACGACGACCTGATGCGCCTCTTTGGCGGCGAGCGCCTTACGGCGATTATGGATACGCTCAATGTCGACGAAGATATGCCGATCCAAAACCGGATGCTGACCAGCGTCATCGAAAGTTCCCAGAAAAAGGTCGAAGCGAGAAACTTCTCAATCCGTAAGAACGTCCTGGATTACGACGACGTCATGAACCGCATGCGCGAGACCATCTACTCCCAGCGCGACATGGTTCTCGAGGGCGGCAACATCAAAGACCGGATTATCGAGATGGTCAACGAATCGATCGAGAGCAATGTCCAGCTGTTTCTCGCCGATACCGAGGATAACCTGAATTGGAACCTCGCGGGACTTCGTAGCCATTATATCGGCTGGCTTACAACCTCAAAAGATCTCGTCTTTACCGATGCCGAGCTCGAGGGCGTTACCAAAGAAGATATCGTCTCTATCCTTACTGAAAAAGCCCATCAACGATATGAGGACCGCGAACAGAAATATGGCGATGATGTCATGCGCCATCTCGAGCGCCTTGTCCTGCTTCGGGTGGTCGACGAGAAATGGATGAACCATATCGACGATATGGACCAGCTCCGTCAGGGAATGCACCTTCGTTCCTACGGCCAGAAAAACCCGGTTGTCGAATATCGAATCGAAGGCTATAACATGTTCGATGAAATGATCGCCGCAATCCGCGAAGACACCTCGAAGCTGATCCTGACTGTCGAACTCGTGTCGGAATCCGAACAGCGTGAGCGTGCCGCCGCAAGATTGAAACAGGCCAATGCGGCGATGGCGAATGCCGGCGAAACGAAAAAGAAACCGGTACGCGCCGCCCAAAAAATAGGAAGAAACGATCCCTGTCCCTGCGGCAGCGGAAAAAAATATAAAAACTGTTGTGGAAAGACGCCGGAAGTCTCCGGTTAACCGCAAAAGAAAAGCCGCCTTAAAAGGCGGCTTTTCAATCATGGAATTGATTCCATGTCATTCTAATGCTAAAATTAAGTTGATTCCCGGTTCGATTCAATCGCCTTTTCGGCGAGCTGAACGAGGTTGAGAAGCGAGGTCGCGTAAAGCGGATACTTTTCTCCGAGTTTCTGCGGGGAAATCTCAAGTTTTTCGGCGGTCTTAGCCGGCGGAATACCGTCTACCGTCTCGCCGGAAAGCATCGCAGCGATGTGTGCTTCGGTAAGAGCCATCTCCGCATCGGTATAGCGGGGAAAGAGTGACTGCGGTATCGAGAAATTGTTATTCGGATTTTTCGGATTCGCGGAATAGATCATCCGGAACACTTTATAGAACGAAAGCATCAAATAATTGGAGGCTTCGGTCGTAAGCTGTTTCTCTCCGGCCTGCTGGAGCAGGTCGAACAATACATTCAATGAATTCGCAATCAGCTTTTTGTTGAGCGTCGGCAAAACGCTTCCGCGGTATTTCGCGTCCGCCTTGTCGTCCGATTCCGGAATATCCTCAACCTGAAGGGTCAGCCCGCTTCGGTCGGGAGAGATCCCCAAAAGATAATCACAGGACACGCCGTAAAACGCGGCGACTTTTACAAGAAAATCCAGCCCGCATTCGCGGATTCCCTTTTCATAATGCGAAAGAAGGGCCTGGGAAATTCCAAGGCTTTTGGCTGCTTCTTTTTGTGTGATTCCCCGTTCTTTACGAAGCAAGGTGAGTATCCTGTTAAAACCTGTTTCCGACATAACCCCTCAAACATCCCGGTACTTGCCGCACAGCTGGCCTAAAGATGTAAAAACTATTCTACAATGAATATTACTATTTGTAAAGTTTGAAACAGCGCTTTTTACGAATTATTTCCCAACAAATGCCACAAAAATTCGAAGGAGAAACTAGTGAGAACATATAAACTTCATCTGATACGACATGGAACGACCGATGCGAACCTTCAGGGAATCTATTGCGGCTCTACCGACCTTTCGCTGAACGATGTCGGAATTGCCGAACTCGGCGAAATTCTTGATGCCGCCGATTACCCCTACGTCGAATGGGTCTTTTCAAGCCCGCTGCGCCGCGCGGTCGAAACCGCTGAAATACTCTATCCCGGTATGGAAATTACTGAAATTGAGAATCTTCGCGAAACTTCGTTCGGCGAGTATGAAGGGAAAAGCATGGATCAGCTCAAGGACGATCCGGACTATGCGCGTTGGGTTGTTGGGGATCCGAGCTTTCTTCCCGTAGGAGCTGAACCTCCGGAAGCGTTTTTTAACCGCTCGGTCAACGCCGTCATCTCTATCATAGACATGATGATGTCGGCCGGCGTCTACTCCGCTGCGATCGTAACCCACGCTGGCGTTATCGGGAATATCCTCTCTGGGATCGCCTATCCGAAAGCGCCCTCCTACGAATGGAATACCGCTCCCGGCTGCGGCTATACCGTCCTCGCCGACCCGACCCTCTTTCTTCGCGAACCGGTTCTCGAAGTGACCGCCCGCGTCCCCGACTTTATCGACAAGGATTCGGACGAACCCGAGGACAACGATCCGTGGGATGACGTCGATTGGGAAGACGACAGCCTGGATGACGAATTGTTCTAACTCAATTCTGTTCTCATGCTAACGCAGCTTCCGCCGATTCATTTTTTTCGTTTTATGATATAATATAGTTAGTCAATTTCAAAACGCTAAAGCGTTTTGAAATGCACGCCAAAGGCGTGCCGACTGACTATGCAGCAAGGTTAACGCCGCCACTGACGACGCGCGGCACACGCCGCGAATGAAAAACGCTTAGCGTTTTTCATTTAACCGGCT
>CAZGYK010000031.1:0-12727 GCA_964530485.1 uncultured Oscillospiraceae bacterium | reverse complement strand
GATACTGTCGATTACAAAATCGAGGTTTGGAACAATCCCGCTTTGGACGCGGGAGGGGACGAGCCTGTTGATAATCAGGCGGACATCCCGGATAGAATATTCCTCGAGTTTATCGTTGACCTGTTTTGAATTTCGCACGCCGACCGGATCGGCGGTTGTTATCAGCAGCGCCCGCATCGCGCAGGAGGCGGCTGAAAAAACAGCGCCCGGACTTGAGGCGGCATCTATTAGCAGATGATCATATTCTTCGCTGAGCGCAGTTGTCAGCTTAATAAACTCCTCGACCGGAAGCATACTTGGATTGAAGGGCGCAGACATAATCGAGAGTTTTTCGGAAATTGGGCTCTCGGCAATTGCCTTTCGCGGTTCAACCTTTCCGGAGAGGACGTCGTTGATATCGTAAATCAGTTTCCCATAGGCGCCGGAAATAATATCGACGCTTCGAAAACTATTATCCAGTTCGATGACGAGCGTGCGCTCGCCTTTTAATGCAAATGCCGCGCCGAGAAACGTACCGATTGTCGATTTTCCGACACCGTCTTTCCCGGAAGCGATCATCGTAATTGTACCCATAGCATTCCCTTTTTTTCTTTGTCGTCTCGTTTCGCAACAATAAAATGTCAGCGAAACTCACGTTGCAGAATATTGATTGCCAAAAGCCGTGGAATCGTAACAATCGTCACCTTGGCCTTGGGAAATTATGTAAAATTGAGCAAAAAACCTCTACCGTATATTATAGCAAACGTGTTTCTCAATTACAATTCACATTTCTTGATAAAGAAATAGAACGGGATTTGTATGATTAGACAAAATTGCGGTTTCGTAGCAGATGATAGATTTCTGAGATCGGAAGACCGAGCACATTGAAGTAGTCTCCGGTAATACCGCGAATATAGCGGGCGGCCATTCCCTGGATTCCATACGCCCCGGCTTTGTCGAGCGGATCGCCGGTTAAAACATACTCCTCGATTTCGCGGTCGGTCATCGGAAGAAAGGTTACCTCGGTTTTTTGACAGAAGGAGACGGTTTCAGAAGGCAACCGGATCGCAGCTCCGGTATAGACATTATGGGTATTTCCGGAGAGGGCTTTGAGGATTCGGGCAGCGTCGGCTTCATCGAGCGGTTTTCCGAAGACCACTCCGCCGAGTTCTACAAGCGTATCGCAGCCGACGACGATCGATTCGGGATAGCGTTCCGCGGCGAAGAGACATTTTGAAAGAGCGAGCTTTTCGGCTTGCTCTTTTGCGGGAAGGGCGGAATAGACATGTTCGTCGACATCGGCCTCGACCGCCAGAAAGTCGCGCGTAATCAGCGAAAAAAGCTCACGCCTTCTAGGAGACTTTGAGGCAAGAATAATTTGAGGCATAGGATTCCTACTTTCTGAAGCCGTAGTAGAGCGCCATAGCGATTCCGATTGTGATGACATGGGCTACGGTAATGGAAAAGGAGATTCCGAGAGAGATCGTAAGAACCGAGAGGTCGAGAACGGCGGGAACCGGGTGACCGAAGCCGATCGTTGGACCGAACGAAAGCCAGCTCAGCCAGCCTACATTTTTGGTTGCCGCGGCGATCAGGCTTCCGAGGATAATCCCCGAAACCAGATAGAAAAAGAACAGGAAGTTTCATGGATACCTCTCTTTGGATAAAAATGAGAAGCCGCCGAACGGCGGCAGGTTAAGAATATTTATTTGATTCCGGTAGAACCAAATCCGCCGTCTCCGCGAAGAGTATCCGACAGTTCTTCGGTTTCTTCTACCGGGAGGGCAAAGGCGGAAGTAACCATCAGCTGGGCAAGGCGGTCGCCGTTCTCCACTGTAAACGGTTCTTTGGAATGGTTGATCAGGCCGATCATGATCGTTCCCCGGTAGTCGCTGTCGATCACGCCGACCGAGTTGATTAAGCTGATTCCTTTTTTGATCCCGAGGCTGCTTCTTGAAAAGACGAGGGCGACATAATCGGGACGCGGGAGTTCAATTGCAATTCCGGTTGAGATCATCGCGGTTTCGCCGGGAAGGATCGTAACCGATTCGTCGAGCGCCGCGGAAAGGTCAACAGCCGCCGCGCCTTCGGTTGCACGCTTTGGGATCACCGCTTCCGGATGAGTTCGTTTGATTTTCAGCGTTTCCATCAAAGATTGTCCGTCCAATTTAGGTTCGGCATTTCATCGATATCATAGGAGACGTCTCCGGCCGGGTCGGTTCTAAAAAGCGGCGGAACGGAGTTGTCGTAGGCTTCTTCGAAAATGGTCGGCTCGTAGGCGGCCGTTTTGACAGGAGGGGGCATCGGCGGGCCGGGGATCAGGAGGGCCTGTTGTTCTCCCGAGACCAGATCTTCGGCGGATTCGGAATTCGAAACCATATCCTCGGTAATCATATCTTCCAGCGTTTTCAGCTCCTTGAGCAGATGTTCTACCTCTTCCTGTTTCGAGCGAAGCTGCTGTTCAAGATTGGAAATCTGTTCAGATTGGACGCCGATCCGCTCGAGATGCTCCGACTGTTCCTTCAGGAGATGACGGTACTCGGAATCGTCTTTCGGGGCGGCACTTGCAGAACGGGACACTTCCTCGAGCTTCGCTTGAAGGTTGTTTCGTTCATTGATCAGCGAATCGATTTCCTCGCGCTTCGGAGCAGAGCTATAATTCGAAGCGACACTCGAGAGTTGTTCGATTTTGTTTTTAAGGTTTGCAATTTCCTTCGCATAATTGTCGCTTCGCTTCTTTTCTTCATCGAAAAGAAGTTTTGCGTTCGCAGCGTCGGCGAGATAACCCTTGATTTGGGTACGCATGTTGGTCGCCGAACGGTTGGCTTTTTGGAAGCGGTCCATATAATCTACCGCGAGCAGAAGCGCCGCGCTCGTAACCGATGCTTTGGTTTCGACGAGCAGGGTTTGCATATCGCGGTTGACCGATTCGGCGATCCGCGTTACATAGGCCTCTTCTTCGGGAGTTGAGACAGCGATTGTGACACCGGCAATGGTGAGCTGAATTCTGTTGTTTGCCAAAATATTGCCCTCTCTTTCAAGCGTTATCGATTGGGGAGTACCCCGAAATCCACAAAACTTACTGTCATTATAATATAAAAGCACGTAAAAAAAAAGAGATTTACCGATCTTGTAGACGTAAATGGATAAATTTGCGATTTTTTCAAGAAATCAGTATAATGGTCTTTGTAAATTGGAAAAAGGAACAGGGTGCCATGGATGCATCCGGATTATATAAAGGAGGAACAACGAGTGGGAATCTACACGGAGGAAGGATTGAAGGAGCGGCTTCAAAAGCAGACCGAGACAATGTTCTCGTCGACCATTGAAGATGCGACTTCTGAGCAGCTTTATAAAGCGCTTGCAGTTCTTTTAAGAGAGGAACTTGCGGCAAAACATCGGCATCACGCGGCGAAGGTTTATGGAGAGGGAGAAAAGCAGGTCCATTATCTCTCGATGGAATTCCTTGTTGGACGTTCTTTAAAAAACAACCTCTATAACCTCGGAATTGAAAAGGAAGCGGAAAAGGTCATTAAAGTTGCGGGATATACCTTGGAAGACCTCTTTGAGCAGGAACCGGACGCCGGACTTGGAAACGGCGGACTCGGACGTCTTGCGGCATGTTATCTTGACGCACTCGCGACGACGGATTATTCGGCGTATGGGTACTGTATTTTATACGAATTCGGAATTTTCAAACAGCGCATCATTGACGGCTGGCAGCAGGAGGAGATGGACAACTGGATGCCGGGCGGAGGAGCCTGGCTTGTTGCAAGGCGGGACGAGCAGGTTGAAGTTCGTTTTGGCGGAGACGTAGACGAGATTTGGGACGAGAGCCATCTTTTTATCAAACAAAGCAACTATGAAACCGTTATGGCGGTTCCGTATGACCTCTATATTTCCGGGTATGACTCAAAAGCGGTCAGCAAACTTCGGCTTTGGAAGTCGACGTCGAGCGGGATCGACATGGAGAGCTTTAACCGCGGAGACTATGTCAGCGCGACAAGGAGCGAGGGCGTTGCCGAACTCATTTCAAAAGTTCTTTATCCGAACGACAACCATCTCGAAGGAAAGATGCTTCGGCTTCGCCAGCAGTATTTCCTTTGCTGTGCCTCGATCGGCGACATTGTCAGAAAGCATCTTTCCCACTACGGAACGATGGACAATTTTGCGGAAAAGAACGCGATTCACATCAACGATACCCATCCGACGCTCGCAATTCCGGAGTTGATGCGTGTTTTGATGGACGAATGCGGTTACGACTGGGACGGTTCCATGCGGATCGTCAAAGAGACGTTCAGCTATACCAACCACACCATCATGTCGGAAGCGCTTGAACAGTGGAACGCTGATCTGGTCCGCGCCGTTCTGCCGCGTATCTTTCAGATTGTTGTCGAGATTGACCGCAGGCTTGAACTTGACCTTCGGGGACGCTACGGCGACGACGACGCAAAGATTGCGTATATGCGCGTGATCGACAACGGATATGTCAAGATGGCGAACCTTTGCGTTTCGATTTGCCATAACGTTAACGGTGTTTCGCAGATTCACAGCAATATCATCAAGCAACAGACCTTCTCTGACTACTATTATTATACGCCGGAGAAATTCCGGAACGTCACCAACGGCATTGCCTACCGGCGCTGGCTTCTTCAGAGCGACCCGGAACTCACCGGACTGCTTTCGGATCTCATCGGAGAAGGGTTTAAAAAGGATGCAAAGGATCTGAAAAAGCTTGAAAAATTCAAGAACGACAAGAAGGTTTTAAAGTCCATCCGCGACGTAAAACTCAAGAGCAAACAACGGCTAGCGGACTATATCAACGACACTACGGCATACCCGGTTGATCCGAATTCGATCTTTGACGTTCAGGCGAAGAGAATGCACGAGTATAAACGTCAGCATCTCAACGCGCTTCAGATCGCATACCGGTATCTTCAGATTAAAAATGGAAACGGGAAGGACTATCTCCCGCATACCTATATCTTCGGAGCAAAGGCTGCGCCCGGATACTATTACGCAAAACAGATGATCCGGTTTATCTGCGGGCTTGGAAAGCTGCTTGAAAACGATCCGGAAGTTCGCGATTTGATGCGGATTGTATTCCTCGAAGATTACCGCGTCACGGTATCCGAGATTTTGATGCCGGCGGCGGATATCAGCGAGCAGATTTCGATGGCGGGAACCGAAGCGAGCGGAACCGGGAACATGAAACTGATGATGGACGGGGCGATCACGCTCGGAACGTTAGACGGGGCAAACGTCGAGATCCGCGAGGCGGTAGGCGAAGAGAACTTCATTCTTTTCGGTATGAGAGAAGAGGAAGTTAACCAGCGGAAACGCGACGGATACAACCCGGGACATTACTACGACAGCGATCCGATTATCAAAGAGGTCATTGATTTTACGGCGAGAGGGTTTGAAGGAAACGTCTACACGGATATCGCGAATCTCAAGAACCACGACCCGTATTTCGTTTTTGCGGATTTTGCAAGCTATATCGATGCGCATAACCGCGTAGACACACTCTATTCCAAGAAAGACACTTGGGCGAAGATGTCGCTTATGAATACCGCAAACTCCGGGCGGTTCTCCGCCGACAGGGCGGTACGGGAATATGCCGATTCGATTTGGAACATTCGACCGGTAAGATGATAGATTGCGGAACCGGCATTTTTGCCGGTTCCGTTTCAAGAAAAGAACGCATATCCGGGGTTAGAAAACAGGAAGATGAATCAACCGATTTTTAACAGCAGAGACGAAAAATACAAAAAACCGTTTGGCGCAGTTATGGATGGTCAGACGGTTTCTTTTCAGGTTACCTGGAAAACCGAGGGACCGGTTTCGCTTGTTGTTTTGGATGATGAGACAAAGGAAACGATTTTTGTTGAGATGGATTATGACAACGTTTCCGGAACCTTTAATGCGACCTATACCTATAAGAAGCCCGGACTCTATTTTTATCATTTTGAAAGCGGCGAAGAGACGCTTTCTCGGAATGCGCCCGGATCGGCGGGCATTCTCTCGAGAAACCCGAATGCGCCCTGGTTTACGCAGTTAGTTTACAGCCGCGATTATAGAGCGCCGAAGGAATGTAACGGGAGGCTTGTTTACCAGATTTTTCCGGATCGTTTTTATCGGGACACCGTCCTCTATACAAAATATCAGGATCGGGTTCTTCACGAGAACCTCAACGATATGCCGCATTTCCGTCCGGTAAACGGCGTAGTCAAGAACAACGATTTTTTTGGCGGAAATCTCAAAGGGATCATTGATAAGCTTCCTTATCTCTCGGAACTTGGGGTCGGGATGATCTATCTCAATCCGATTTTTGAGAGCCATTCCAACCACCGGTACGACACCGCGGATTATAAAACGATAGATCCTCTTCTTGGAACAAACGAAGATTTTAAGACACTCTCAGAGGCGGCGGCACGAAACGGGATGACGATAATTCTTGACGGGGTTTTCAGCCACACCGGAGCCGACAGCGTCTATTTCGATAAGTATGGACGTTACCAAGCGATTGGGGAGGGCGCATACAACAATCCGAACAGCCCTTACCGGAGCTGGTATAAGTTCGGGAGCGACGGGAAGAGCTACCATAGCTGGTGGGGGTTTGACACGCTTCCGGAGGTCAACGAGGACGATCCGGGATTTCGGGAATTTATCTGCGGAGACGGCGGAGTAATTGATTACTGGATGTCGATGGGCGCGGGCGGGTTCCGGCTCGACGTTGCCGACGAGCTTCCCGACGATTTTATTGAGGAGATCCGGGCTGCAATCAAGCGGCACGGAGACGACAAACTCTTTGTCGGAGAGGTTTGGGAGAACGCCGCGACCAAGGAAGCTTACCACAAGAGACGCCGGTATCTTTGGGGAAAAGAACTGGATTCGGTTATGAATTATCCGTTCCGGACGGCGATTATTGATTTTGTTCGGGATGCCGATGCGGACCGTTTTATGAACCGCGTTATGGAAGTAGTAGAGGACTATCCGAAGCCGATGATGGACGTGATGATGAACCTTCTCTCGACACACGACACCGACCGGCTTTTGACCGCGCTTGCAAAAACGCGGGACGACCTTGACCGGGAATGGCAGGCGAGGCAGTCGCTTACACGGGACGCTTATCTCAGAAGCGTAGAGATGGCAAAACTTGCGTTTGCGCTTCTTTTCACACTCCCCGGTATTCCGACCATCTATTACGGAGACGAGATCGGGATGGAGGGATACCGCGACCCGTTTAATCGCGGATATTTCCGGTGGAACCGGATTGACAAGAACCTTAGAAACGCTGTTTTAGCGCTTTCGGAGAAGCGGAAAGAAAACCCCGTCTTAGGAGACGGCAGAATGATTCCGGTTGTTTTTGAGGCACAGTGTGTTGCCTTTCTTCGCACCGACGGGAAAGACGGCGTTTTCGTCATGGTAAACCGGTCGGATGAAACAAGGACGGCTACGGTCGGGGATCAGCACTTCGAGGCCGAACCCTGGCAGTATGTCATTGAGCCGGTAGAAGCGCGAAACCTGGCTTCTTACGGAGGGGTATGATGATTCAGCAAAAAGCGGGCTTATCCGCGTTTTCATTAAAAATAATTGCGCTCATTCTGATGACGATTGACCATGTCGGCTTTTTCATTCCGGGAGCGCCTTTTTTTCTTCGGATGATCGGGCGTCTTTCAGCGCCGATTTTCTTTTTTCTTGCGGGCGAGTCCCTAAGGCATACTTCGAACAGGGCGAAATTTTTGATTCGGCTTTACGTGTTTTCGGTTTTGATGGAATTGTCTAAAATTCTCGTTTCATTGTTTGATTCGTCGTCGGTCATGGTTTCCAACAACATTTTTTCGACGCTCTTTGTCGCGATGCTGATCGCCGTCGGAATTGACGGATTTATGGAGAGCGCCGATCGAGACGATAAAAAGAAGATGATTCTCTTTGCGCTGATGGTCCTTGGACCGGTGATCTGGACCGTTGCGGTTCGGGATTGGGTTTTTGGATCGCTACAGGGACTTTCAGTTTGGTCGCTCAAGGCGGTCGCGCCGACCCTTTATCAGGTTGAGGGCGGAATCGATTGGGTTTTGCTCGGGGTTGCGTTTTACTTTTTGGGAAAGTGGAAGCTGTTGTTTGGATGGATTTATGGGGGATACTGTTTGATCCTTCTTGTCTACTCCGCTGCAACCGACGGGATTGCGTCGCTTATTTTTGGAAACATCCAATGGATGATGGTGTTTGCGCTCCCGCTGATACTCCTCTATAACGGCAAAAAGGGACGGGGATGTAAATGGTTGTTTTACATCTACTACCCCGCCCATATCTGGATTCTTTATTTTTTAGGCCGACTCTAGTTCTTGGCGTTATAGTCAGTCAATTTCAAAACGCTAAAGCGTTTTTCATTTAACCAGCTATAAAGGTCAATGGTTTTGAAAAGCGGTGGGTTCACCGCTTTTTTGTTTGGTGTTTTTTATGCTCTTCTTATAGAAAAGAAAATAGATAACACTTCCGATGATCCAGAAGAGGGCAAGGATGATAGCGCAGTGCATAAAATAGGTTTCCGGGAGAATTTTGATGACCGGATCGGTTGACGGATTGAAAATCCAGTCGTCGTTATTGAAAAAAATCTTATGAAACAGAACAAAGAATCCGTCGAAGTCCAGCGCGATACCGGAGATGATAGCCACAGGGAGTCCGAGAGAAGCAATCGAGGCGGCGAGGTAGGTTCTGCTTCCGATTTTCTTCTGAAAGAGCACCAAAAGAGCGCCGCCGAGAGCGAGCGCCGCGATACCGACATAGTAGAGGCCGACGACGAGAACTTTGACGTCTTCGAAATGGCGAACTCCGCCGGCGGATGCGGCGAGATCGGGCATCGCAAACGGGATATCGCGGAACGGAGAGAGAAACCGGATCACGGCGTCATAGTTGGTTAGAATCAATTCTTTCGCGTAGCCGCTCGTCTCGGGAATTTTTAGAAGACCGATCTCGAGGCGGTAGAGCCAGTTCCCCGAAAGAAGCAGGGCAACAGCAAGCGCGGTAAGCACGACGACAGAAAGAATACCCGCAATTATTCCGAGCCAGACAGCGCCATTCTGTTTCTGTTTATGGTCTAGTTGTTGCATTCTTCCTTCTCCTTTTTGGCGGGTTCCCGGATAGAATATCTGCAACCGCAGTACTTCTGCCGGTAAAGGCCGTATTCCTTTGAAAGCTCAATAGATTTAAGGTATCCGCTTTTTTTCTTGAAGTCGGAGGGCAGCCAGCGGCAACCAAACTCTTTTGCGAAGCGTTCTCCGATTTCGTTGATCAGGGCGGCGCTTTTATGAGGGCTTACGGTAAGCGTGGTTGAGAACCAAACTGCGCCGAGGTCACGAGCCTGTTCGGCTGTTTTCGAGAGCCGGAGCGAAAAGCATTCACGGCAGCGTGCGCCGCCTTCGGGTTCGCTTTCGAGACCTTCGGCAACGCGGTCGAAAAGAGCAGGGTCGTAGTCTCCTTCAAGAAAGGTCACGGGATTCTTAGTATCGATACACGAGAGCAGGCGAATTTGTTCCTTCTTTCGATGGAGGTACTCCTCATCCGGAAAGATATTCGGGTTATAGTAATAGACGATAATTTCAAAAAAGCTCGAGAGATAGCGAATAACATAGCTTGAACAGGGGGCGCAGCAGCTATGTAACAGGAGCGTTGGAACGCGCGGCTCAGCAGCGATATAAAGAAGGGCTTTGTCGAGCTCTTTTTGGTAGTTTCTTGGATTTAGATTCATATTGTTCACCTGTTTTAATTGTATCATAGAAAGCTGGGCGACGAAAGCCGATACTTTTCGGTAAATACCGGAAACTTCAAAGGGCGGGAAACACACATACTTCGGGAATAGAAGTTGCTTTTCTAATAAAATGTTGCGTTTCTCCTGCTTTTAGACCTAAAAATCCAGGGAAAATCCGCGGTTTTTTTTCGACATTGACCGATAAAATTCACATAACGTTCATCCGAGATGACAATGTTGTAATGAATTATTGCTTAACAAACCAGGAACGCTATGTTATAATATTTGAAAGTTAAAAGGATAGGTGTCCTTTGGCTTTCCGATAGGCCGGAATGATTTCCCGGCTTATCTCTATGAACAGAGAATTCCAGGGAATGGCTATGGAGGTAACTGATGGACCAGAATCAAGTTCCCGGCAATCAGCAGAAGAAAGATACTTTCTATATAAATCTCGATCAGCAGGCGCTTGAGGCGCAGAACCGGAAGGAAAAGCAGATTGACAGCTTTTTTGACCGAATGGAAGGGTCGAAGAAGACGAAAATTAATGATGCCCCGAAGAGACCTGAAGGACAGCGGTATGTGACAAAGGACAGCGACGTCATGGTGTTCCGCAGCGAGGACGGGAAGGGCTATACCTATAATAAGGCGAAACCGGAAAAGGTTGCTGGCCCCACAGGAGACGGACCGGTTCCTAAGAAGGAAGTCAGCAAAAAAGAGGCGAAGAAGAACGCCGGAATACGCGATGTCAACGGAAACAGCGGAAGCGGCGGAAAAAAACCGCCGAAGCCGGCGCGGAAAAGAAGCGTAGCCGGCAGGATTTTTGGCGCTCTGTTCCGGGTTATCCTCGGCATTGTCTGTCTCGTTGTCATCGCGGGATGCGTTCTTGCTGTTGTAGCTTCTGTCTACCTTGTCAACGTGACTAAGAATGACGACGAGACACTCAACCTCAACAACATCGAACTAAGCTATTCGACCATGCTTCTTTACCAGAAGTCCGACCGGGAGTATGTCGTAAATAAACCTGAGGAAGAGACCGAAGAGGCCGAGACGACAGCCGCCGAAACCGAAGGGGAAGACGCGGAGCAGACGACCGAACCGGGGAAAGAAGTATCTAAGGATTGGTTCGAATACCAGCGCATCTATGGCAAAGAAAACCGCGTCTGGATCAAATTCAATAATATCCCGCAGCACATTATCGACGCGCTTGTTTCTTCAGAAGACAGGCGTTTCTGGGATCACCAGGGCGTAGACTGGAAAAGTACCATCAAGGCATTTTTAAACGCCTATTTCCCAAGCCTTGGGCTCTCTTCGGGAACCCGCGGCGGATCTACACTCGTACAGCAGCTGATTAAAAACATCACAGAGGAAACAGATACCGCCGGTTTCGATGGCGCTTTAAGAAAAATGCGCGAGATTTACCGGGCGATTGTGATGGAGAAAAACTATTCCAGAGAGCAGATTTTGGAGAGTTATCTCAATACCTTCCGCCTTTCCGGGCAGGTAGCCGGAATTGAGGCCGCGGCAAACTATTATTTCAATAAGACGACGGGAGAACTGTCGGTCGCGGAGACGGCATCGATTCTTTGTATCACTAAGGCTCCGGGAGCGAATAACCCCTACAGCAATCCGGACGAAAACCGGATTCAGCGCGATACCATTATCAATACGATGCATTCGGAAGGGTATCTGACCGACGTAGAATGGAAAGCCGCGAAAACGGAATCTGAGTTTATGGTCTTTGATAAGCCGACCGAGGTAGCCGCCGGAACAGGCACATACGACTATTTTGTCGATACGGTTGTCGACGAGGTTGTCACCGATTTTATGAAGTACCAAATCGGCGGCAGGGAATACAGTTCCTGGAACGACGCATTTAATGCTTTTGCGAACGGCGGATATCGCGTTCAGATGACCATTGACCCATTTGTACAGGCGGTTATGGAAGATATCGCGATCAACGGCCGCGAGCAAGAGGAGGATGAGCGCCGGCAGTATCCACGCGACGAGGACGGATATATCTTCCCGCATTACGACTCGAGGGCAGTTTTAGATAGCAACAAAAACTATGTCCTCAACGAGGATGGATCTAAAAAAATGGATGACACCCAGCCGCAATCGGCATATGTTGTCATGAATATGACCGGAGAAATCAAAGGGATCATCGGCGGCCTTGACGAGAAGACCGACAGTCTTAGCTTTAACAGGGCGACCAAGGGAACGCGTTCTACCGGTTCTTCGATGAAGCCGCTTGCCGCATACGGACCGGCACTTGAGGCGGACGCGATAAACTTTTCTACCTTGTTCCCGGATATGCCGTTGCCCCCGGGAACCGTTCCTGGCGTCTATGGCGATTGGCCGAGAAACTATGACAGAAGCTATGGCGTTCCGGTTACGGTTGCGAGCGGAATTGCTCGCTCGCTCAACACGACGGCTGTTTATTCACTTCACCAGGTTGGCGTCGACTTCAGTTTTGACTTTATGAGGAGCCTCCTTGGTCTTAAAACATTGAACGATCCGGGCGACAGAACCTATTCGATGGCGCTTGGCGGACTTTATACCGGCATTGCTCCGGTCGATATGTGCGCCGCGTTTGCGTCGTTTGGAAACGGCGGATGGTACTATTCGCCACACAGTTATACCCGTATTCTAGACGCACAGGGGAACGTTGTCTTTGATAAGTCCGACTATATAGACCGGTTTAAGGCGTTTGGCGACGACACAGCCTATATTATGAACAGGCTTCTTTACAACGTCATGCACAGCGGATTCAGCGGAACCGGAGTCAACGCCTGTCCTCCGGGAGAGATGGACTATGTCGGAAAATCCGGAACCCATACCGATAATATGGACTTTTGGTTTGTCGGGATGAACCCCTATTACACGATGGCGGTCTGGCAGGGCTACGATGTTCAGGATGAGATGGAGAGCTTACGTCCACACCCGGTTCAGCTTCTCTTTAAGAAGGTTATGAGCACCATCAGCGAAGATCTTGAAGTT
>CAZGYK010000030.1:0-12788 GCA_964530485.1 uncultured Oscillospiraceae bacterium | reverse complement strand
TGCTTTCGTCACCCTTTTTCTTCGGGGTAACAGCCATAGCAAGACTCGGATTCGGGAATTCAATTCCATCGAAAACAACTACATTGCCCGGATCACAGAGCGTGTCCCCTGTTTTCGCCTCGGAAAGTTTTGTAATTGCTCCGATATCTCCAGCGACGAGCTCGGTTACATCGGTCTGCTTCTTACCCTTAACGGAAAGCAGCTTTCCGATTCTCTCCTGTTCATCCGCGCGCGGATTAAAGAGCGCAGAAGTCGCCGTCAGTTTTCCGGAAACAACCTTAACAAATGACAACTTCCCGACGAACGGGTCGGCAACTGTCTTAAACACATATGCCGCCAGCTTTCCGCTCGCATCATATTTTACGGTAATATCTTCGCCCGCCTTATTCTTCGCCGCCATCCCGTCAACATCTGTCGGCGCCGGCAGTACATTTTTGATAATTTCAAGCAGAAGATCAATTCCCTCAAGGTCTACCGCATCGCCGCAGAGAACGGGAGTAACCGATCCGGTTTTAATGCCAACTTTAATTCCGCGAACCAATTCGTCGTGGGTAAACGGTTCTTCCATAATGAACTTCTCAAGGAGTTCTTCGTCGGTCTCAGCAACCGCCTCGCTGAGTTCATGCATATAAATATCAATCACGTTCTCCGGAACCGGTACTTCGCTCGCTTTTCCGTCGGAATATGTATATGCTTTCATATTCATGATATCAATATAGATCGTCGGCTTTCCTTCCTCTAAAACAGGAACAACTAGCGGACAAACCGAGTTACCAAATTCATTGCGAAGCGAATCAAACGTTTTCGTAAAGTCAGCATGTTCCACACCCAATTTATTGATAAAGAACATCCGGGCCTTTTTGTTTTTTAACGCGATTTTATTCGCCTTATGGGCGCCTACGCCCACTCCTGAACGCGCTGAAACGATGACCAATACCGACTCAGCAGCCATCACGCCTTCATACATGCCCAATTCGAAATCGAACAGGCCTGGCGCATCAATCAGGTTGACATGGCAGTCTTTGTAATCATATGGGGCTATCGAGGTAGAAATTGACGCTTTTCTTTTGATTTCTTCCGGGTCAAAGTCGGAAACCGTATTTCCGTCGGCAACCGAACCAAACCGGTCGGATGCTTTTGCCAAATGCAAAAGCGCTTCCACAATCGAGGTCTTTCCAGCCGAGCTGTGACCGGCTAACATGACATTACGAATTTTTTCGGATGTGTAGGCCATAGGATATTCCCCCTCAAGATTTTATGCGCACGCAACGCAATCCAATGTATTCCCTTAAAAAAACGGTCTGACCGCAGTCAGACCGTTCATCCGACCTTCAATCGGAGGTACTACAAGTGAAACGAATCGCTCTCGATATCTAGATCGTTTCCATCACATGCACTGCAAACTCAATTTTATCATAACACGATACGGTTGAAAAGAATTTTCCACAAAATCGCCGTTTACCTTAAAAAAGCCTCTTCCTTTTTGTATTGAATCACCAAGAATCCAAATGATTTCGCTAATATCGACGCGAAACCGCGACAAAAAAGGTAATAAGAAGCCAGATCAGCTGGAATAACAGGACAGTAAACATGTTGATCGCTACGGAACTAAAAACGGTCAGGAGCAAAGCGAGAAGCGCGCCGATAATCATCGCAGCAAGCTCAATTGTCGTAGTTAATTTCAAAGCTCCCTGGAGCTTGTAGCAGGACAGTATTCCGCCGACATAGGAGCTAAGCGAGCCAATATGGGTAAATAGAGACGGCGTATGGCTGACATATGCGGTCTTCTTGCTCAGCTCTTCCATATCATGCTCTTCGACGACCGATACGATTGATCTCGGAATCTGATAGGTCTTTGAAATCTTTTCTGCCGTAATATTGAAATCCCGCGTCCGGACAAGAAGGCAGATTCCCTCGCGCTCAAACGCCTTTAGCGTGCGCTCCACTTCCGCGTTCAGCGTATAACTTACGACAAACATCGCGTAAAGTTTCCCGGAAACAGCTAAATAAATCGCATCTCGGGTGCTGGATTTGGTATAGCGGTTTTCGTAATCCCGCGACGGCACTTCAATATCCCTAGACTCTAGGAGTTCGCGCGAACCGATGAGGAGACGCGTCTGATCAATCCAACAGCTAAAACCGAGCCCGTCTTCATAGATAATATTGTCGACGTGATACAGCATCTCCGTTTTATTCTGGATCACGTTTAAGAACATATGTGACATCGTATCACAAGACTGAATCAAAATAGATGCCGCATAGAGAATTGCCTTGTCTATCCGTTCCCGGTCAAAGGTCTTAATCCCGTGAAGCAGAACGTTCCCTCTCGGGAATATCTCGCGGCCTTCGAGGATGACACAGTTGGAGTCAATAACACCGTCGGCAGCGCTAAATCCCGGAACAACACAGCCAATTCTGGACAAAACCTTCTGCATCCTGTCTATCGGAAGCGAGCTCGCAATCGTTGCAGTAAACGGAGACACAAGTATCGTTGCCATGCTGATGGTATGTAGCGCAACAATCAGGTTTTTCGTCTTAACATAAGCGATGATTCCACATACGACGGCAAGGAAAAATACAACTGTAACCGGGAGCGAGATTGCGTCATTTACATGATCTTTCGATTTTGAATGCGCAAGAAAATCATCGGTAAACCCGGTTTTCCGCTTGATCAAAACACTGTTGTCTTCCTGGGAGAAATCCCGCGTCAGGCGTTTGACGAACGCGTCATCGTCAAGCGTTGTCGTCGCGTACTTTTCATAATCGGCCGAAATGGATTTGAAACCGCGCATCACGCGCTTCGCAGAGATGTATTTCCCAAACACGGAAAAAAACAACGCCGTTGCGGCTACAACAGCAGAAAAGCCAACCGAAGGCGACTTCGTCGCAATAATGACGATCGGCTCGATCAAAGCGAAAATCGCGGCAGCAGACGTAACGGAATCCTGAGTTGCCTTAAAACTGACAAGTTTTGCAAAACCGCGAAACACAGCGCGATAGTTCGCCGCAATTGCGATCGAAATCAGAACCGCGTTGACAGCGGCAACAATGTTTACGTTTTCAGCTACCGACTTCGGAAGTATAATCTCAAACAGCAGCAACAGATTGAATACGAGAAGTATCGCCGCCGAAACCCCGGTAACAAAGCTTCGGACCATCAAGGTCGAATTCCGCTTTGTCAGCAACTCCATAACCTGCTCGGTCTCGTCGTCGCTCCGATATTCTACGATTCCCCCGTCAGCATTCGATTCCGGCTCTTCAAAGACCGGCCCGCCATCGTCACCAACAACAAAATCAGTAATCCGCTTTTGTTTCGGGCGCCTTTGGGTCAACGGCTTCGAATCAATGACGACAGTGTTGCTGAAGAACGTTTTGAATTCCTCATCCTCACTGTTGTCCTTTACGTTGAGAACCCCTTTCCGGTGAATTTCCTCAACCTCTTCAACGAGAATTCCGGATCTCGCAACTCTATCAATCTCGACAGAACCATCGTCTGAGACTGTTTCAGAGGAAACGGTAACTTCCTCTTCGGTAATCAAAATTTGTTGCGTCGATGTTGCGTGAAAGAGAGGATGGCTCTCGGGCTCCGCCTGCGGCTCATCCTTTTTCGCCGTATGGCTTTCTTGGAAGATCTCCGGAACCTCGACTTCTTCCGTTTCGAGAAGATCCTCTTCGTCCGGTCCGAGTTTCGGAGCGAGCATGCGCTTATTTACATGCATAAAGTCGATCACATCAACATCTTCTTCCATCCCTGAAAAAGCGTCCTTCAATGAACGTCTCTTTTCTACGGTATGTGCTTTTTGCTCTTTGACGACAACTTCCTGTGTCGTATCATCGACTGTTGCCGTCGGCGAAGAAGCCGTTGAAGACTCTAAATGCTTCGACTCAGTTCTAATCTCTTCCAGAATCGCTGTAGCAGAAGTTGAGGCCTCGACCCGTTCCGTCGCTTCGGGCTGAATCTCCTCTTCCTCTCGCTTTCTTCTAATTTCCCCGAGAATCTCATCTAGTTGTGCATCTTTGCGGTCAAAATCACCCATTGATTATCTCCTCACATACTTAGCCTAATCAGATCGCCTTGTCCGCATATCAAAATCATTGATTCGAAAGTTCTCTTTGCCTGACTGTTTCATACATCAAAGCCCCGGCAGCTACCGACGCGTTTAAGGAACCAACCTCACCCTTCATCGGGAGAGATACCGAGGCGTCCGACAGATCTTTCAAAAGCCTCGACACGCCAAAACCCTCCGAGCCGATTATCAGCAAAATTGGTCCGGTAAGATTCGTTCGGTAAGCAGAGTCTCCATCCATATCCGCCGCGTAACAGAAAACGCCTTCTTTTTTAAGTTCCCGAACAGACGACGCGAGATTCGATACCCGCGCAATCGCAAGATGGTTGACGGCGCCCGCTGACGCGCGCTGTACCGTCGCGTTGATCGACGCACCACCGCGCTTTGGAAGAACCAGCCCATGGGCGCCGGCTGCCTCAGCTGTACGGATAATCGCGCCAAGGTTATGCGGATCTTCGATTCCGTCCGCCAGAATTAAAAAAGGATCTTCGCCGCGTTCCTTCGCAATTTGGAGAATATCTCCGACGTCCGAATACACAACGATCGAACCAATTGCAGCGATACCTTGATGTCTTTTGTCGTCACAGATCTCTGTCAGTTTATTGGGGTGGATCCGTTTAATGACTGCCCCTTTTTCCTTGCCTAGCGCAATATAAAGTGCTGCACGCTTTTCGTCTTCATCCGAACTGATATATACCGTATCGACCGGGCGTTCACTTTTTAGTAGCTCCAAAACTGCATTTTTGCCGTAAACCAGATTTTGTTCGAATTCTGTCACCGTTTTGCCCTCTTTTGTCGGCATTTTTATGAATGAATAAATCATGACTCTATAAGAACATATTATACCACAATAAACGATTACCGCAACAGATTGATATTCTATCCAAATTTTTTAGATAATAACGTCATATCTAGTATTCACCAAAAAAACTGTATGCTATCTCTTCAAAGGCAAGTTGGATATACTTTCTGTAATCCGGATTTTATACAAATACATTGTTGAAATCTCTGTTGAAAATGTCTAAAACCCTTTGTTTTTCAGACTTTGTGTACTGTTTGTGAATGCATAAAGGGAGTTTTCAACTGAATGTTGGGAGATATCAACAAAACAGTCTGTTAAAACATCTCTGTCAATCCCAGAAAATTGGAGAATTTCGGGTTGTTTTGCTCCCGTTTTTCGTCGTTTCGCCATATTGACACTTCACTTATTTGAATTCCTTTTTTTGGAATCTCTTTCGATGATGCAAATGTTGTATGATAACACAATCAAATGGTATACTGTGGCTATGAAAAAACAAACCGTCATCAAAACTGAATCGTTTACTCTTTCTGACACCTTGGAATGTGGGCAGTGTTTCCGTTTTAGTAAAACCGATGAACTCTCTTATTCCGGTGTTGCGCTTGGAAGACAGATCCATCTTCTGCAAGAAGGCGAAAACCTGATCATCAACGGAATCGGCATTGAGGAGTACGAATCCGATTATAAGACTTACTTCTCTTTTGACATGGACTATCCCGGAATCAAGGAAGTTTTGTCCTATGATCCGACTCTCAAAAAGATACTCAATTTCGCTCCGGGGATCCGAGTTCTTCGCCAACCACTTTTTGAAACCCTGATCAGCTTTATTCTTTCTCAAAATAACAACATCAAACGGATCCAGGGCCTTGTCGAGCGGCTTTCTTCGTCTTTTGGAGAGGATAAAGGCGGTTACTTTGATTTTCCGAAACCTTCTAAGCTCGCCGGGCTGATCCCCTCAGATCTTTCATCTGTGCGCTGTGGGTTTCGCGACAAATACGTTATTGATGCCGCAAGACAATGGGAAAATAAAGAGATCGATCTCGAGATCGTTTATCATGCTCCTCTTCCGGAGGCGCGGGCAGAGCTTATGAAAATTCACGGTGTCGGTCCAAAGGTAGCGGACTGCACGTTACTCTTTGGCGCCGCCCGCTTTGACGCATTTCCAGAGGACGTCTGGATCAAACGGGCTATGAAGAACTGTTCCCGAACGGACTTCCCGAATCCGCTAAGCCGTTCGCAGGAATTGCCCAACAGTATATTTTCCATTATGCAAGAAACTATTCGTCCAACGGATCAGAAAGGCAACCAAAATGACTGAAAAAAGAAGATCTCTACTTGCCTATGGTCTTGTCGTTCTGTTTTCCGCCCTATTTTTATTTGTCGGACATTCCATTGTCGCTTCGAATCAATCAAAAAACGCTACAGAGCTCTTTACCGCAAACGTAATCACCGTAAACCAGATTGACTATTCGATTGAGAAATACGGAAAAAATGAAGTGATCAATCAAACCGTCAACTTCACGGCAAAAGTGACTTCCGGCGAATTCCGCAACAGAACTGTGGCAGCCCGACAGTTTGTCGACCGGCTGTACCCTGGCAATCCCGATGCCGTCTCCCCCGGAGATCGGATTGTTCTCCAATACTCCGAAAACGGAATCGGCGAAGATTCTATTCATTGGCTTTTCAATCAATACAACCGCCTGCCACAACTTTCCCTGCTTATCGGTATATTTTTGCTGCTCATTGTTCTGATATCGCGCAAAAAAAGTTTGCTGACGATTTTGTCGCTAGGCACATCCTGCCTTGCTATTTTCCTATTCTATCTTCCGGGCATTATGAACCGGAAAAACATCTACTTGATTACCCTCGTAACGTCAGTCTTTATCATAACCACCAGTCTGGTTCTTATCGGGGGCCCAAGTAAAAAGACCCTCTGTTCAATTATTGGGAACGTCGGCGGCGTTTTGATTTCCGGAGGACTCGCCTTTCTCTTTATCCGAATTCTCGGTATATCCGGAGTCCTCAACGAAGATTACCTATTTTTAACTTATCTGTCCGAAGGGAAACCGCTTGATCTCCGCGCTCTGATCTGGAGCGGAATTACGATCGGATCTCTCGGCGCAATCATGGATGTAGCAATGACAATTGCCTCCGCGCTCAATGAGCTTGCGGAAAACATTGAGGAACGGAGTTTCCGTCAGTTTTTCAAAAGTGGAATGAATATCGGGCGAGACGCGATCGGAACGATGGTCAATACATTAATTCTCGCCTATATCGGGAGCTCGCTGGCCATTGTAATTCTGTTGTCGGCCTACCAAAGCAACCTCCTCCACCTGCTAAATCTTGAAATGATCCTCGCGGAAGTTCTTCAGGCAATTGCCGGGAGCATCGGAATTCTTGCCGCTGTCCCTCTCACCGTCATCGTTTCATCCCTGATCTTTAAGACAGGTTCCCGCTCTGACGCCGCAGGACAAAAGCGTTTCGATCTAACGACTACTGAGAAAGAAGATTTCCGGATCGGACACGAGCTATAGAAAAACATTCCATCAAAAAAGCGCCCGCATGGGCGCTTATCTATTGCTGGATATCTCTGACTTCACAGTTTTTTATCGCTCCGGCTAGAAAATCTCCGCTTGCGGGAATTCCGTTCATGTATCCGTAAAGCGTTCGAACAACGCCGTCATGAGTCACTACCAAAACCGTTTTCCCATGATACCGCATCTTGATGTCCTCATAAAAACTGCCAACCCTTTTTAGCATCTGTTCCATCGGTTCAACATCACGGTAATCTCTCTTGGGATGAATGTTCCAGAAGTCTCCGCGATCAATGTTGATATGCCGCTCGGAGTTGGTAAGATAGCCCATATCGCGTTCCATCAGCCGGTCATCATAGAGTATCGGAAGTTTTTTATAGTTTACGATATTTGCTGTATGCTTCGTCCGGAGCAACGGCGACGCAATAATAACATCGTAATCGATTTTCCTTACCTGCTCAAGGGCCTTTTCAGCCTGGAGAATTCCTTTTTCATTGATATCTTCATCATGCCGCCCGTTCATCTTCCCAAGTACATTGTTATCTGTTTGTCCGTGGCGGATTACATATAGTTGCATGAATTCCATCCCTCCCGCATGCTATTATAGCATACTCTCTTCGAAACGTCTCTCCAAAGATCCCAGAATGGACGACGGAGTTTTTGGTAAAACCATTGATAGAATCTCTGAAATTCGATAAAATAGTTCTATCTACTCTTTGATGACTAGAGCACACAGTCCAATCGACGCTTCCGCGAAGAAAAAGCACTTCTATTTCTACCTGGAATGTGATATCACTTCCCGATCATATTGAATAATAGGAGGCTCATCATGTCTAACAAGGAAAACAGGCGCTCAAATCGGGTCTTGAAAATTGCCGGAACCCTAGGGTTTGCCGCAATCGGACTTGCCGCCAACTATTTCTATAATGTTGCCTTAAAGCGCGGACATGAACGTGTCAAATTCAGAGATCATTCCGCTGAAAACAACATCATTCTCAAAGACCCGCCGGTCGAAAAATCTAAGCTGCCTGAATCATTTTCAAGCTGGGACGATTATCGCGCCTCGATGCGGGAATGGCTCGCTTTGAACGGAACCGACGCCTATCTGATCAGCCGGGACAAATTGCGGTTGCATGCTGTAAAGGTGCGCAGAAACTCGAATCGATATGCCATTATCTGTCATGGATATATGGGCAACGCCTACCAGATGTCCGGATTCGCAAACGAGTTTTACAAACGAGGTTTTAATCTTCTCCTTCCGGACGCGAGAGGTCACGGGGAAAGCGAAGGAGATTATATCGGTATGGGTTGGCCGGAACGGCTTGATATCCTGGAATGGATCGAGTTTATTCTCGATGAAAACCCTCACGCCAGCATCCTCCTGTTCGGCATATCAATGGGCGGGGCAACCGTGATGATGACAGCCGGAGAAGACCTTCCCGACAATGTGAAACTCATCATTGAAGACTGCGGTTACAGTTCGGTATGGGATCAGTTTTCCCATAACCTGAGGGAGTTCTACAATCTTCCGCGTTTTCCGGTAATGCACGCGGCTTCAGCTATGACAAAACTGCGCGCCGGATACGGGTTCAAGGAAGCCAGCGCATTGGAACAGCTAAAAAAATCAAAACTCCCGATTCTCTTCATACACGGAGACAAAGACGACTTTGTTCCCTTTGAAATGCTCGAGCGTCTCTATGAAGCTGCCCCGGGCGAAAAGGAAAAGCTCATTGTCGAGGGTGCATCCCATGGCGTCAGCTCGGTCACGAACCCTGAGCTTTACTGGAAAACCATTGATGATTTCATGAAAAAGCATGGGATGGGATCCTAACGGATTCTACCGATCTTTGAACTTCTCTTGTCTCCAATGCTGAAAAGCGCCTTCCGCTTTTGTGATTGGTGTGCATTGTATTCGATTCCCTCTTGGCGTATACTGATTACATGATAACAAATCGATCTCATGTTGAGTTGGAGGGGTTATGTCTACCGTTATTGAATCCGGAGTCCGCAACTACGCCGCCGGGTCGGTCATTCTTCCGGAAGGACCGGCTTCTCCTAAGGCGATGATCATTGTTCTTCAGGGAAACATTGGTGTTTTCAAATTCTTCGGAATGAACACACAAATCCAAACATCCGTTTTGTCTCAAGGGAATGTCCACGGAGAGCTCTCGCTCTTTCTTGGAGAAGATCAGCGCGAAACACTTGTTGCGCTAACGTCCGCAACTGTTTTGATCGTAACGCGAAAAAACATTTCCGATTTCTTTACTAGCCAGTCACAGCTTGCAATTACTGTTGTAGAAGGAATCTGTCGAAAACTAAGCGACCCTGCGTACCATGTGCAACTCTCTTCGGCCGATGAACCGTCGAGGCGAAGCTCTCTGTTTCCAGAGGAGCACGGAACCTACCAGCTTGCCCTAACCAACGACGCAGAACTTCTCTACCCAACAAAGACAACCTGCCCGCTCTGCGGCCATACGTTCGATACGCTAACCGTTTTTGAATCCCGGTTAAAACGGCTTAAAACCGATCCTGACCAGCGGGTTCGCTATCAGGATATTGAACCACTCTACTACGAGATCATCACCTGTCCGAACTGTTTCTTAAGCGCCGCATCCGGGAAATTTGAAGAAGTTGAAAAACGGGTCTCCAATCAGATCATGCAGAAAGTCGGGCCGTACAAGCTCGAAATGTATATCCGAACCGGAAAAGACCGTGATACCTTTACCGTGTTTGCAATCTTTTTCCTCGCGCTCCTTTGCGCTCCCGCTATTTATGACGACTACCAGCTTACTACCGCTTCCCTTTGGCTAAAAATCAGCCGCTTATACCAGGATGTCGGCGACGATCAACTCTTCCTCTTTGCGACGCAAAAAGCGCTTGATGATTATATTTTTTGTTATGAACGTCTTCATATCAATGAAAAGCAGTCCCAGCAGGTCTGTTATATGATCGGCGAAATGTATTTTAGGCTTGGAAATTATGACCGTGCACGCCAGTATCTCTTTATGGCAAAGACAAACAAAGAAGGGACGCCGCTACTCCAGCGTCAGGCCGATCTTCGAATCGACGATGTTCGCGAAGCCATTGAGGCAAGTAAAGCGACAGCGGAATCAGAAAACTAAATCGAATCTATAGACCAAAACACCCGGGTTTTCCCGGGTGTTTTCCTTTTGCAAAGAAAAGAGCTTGCCTCTTGGCAAGCCCTTAACGTTTTTCAATCGGCTATCTAGTAAGTAAGTTTGAATCGAGAAAATCCACGGCGCATTCCGGAATCCGGATTCTGGCAGACACCGTCGTTCTGGCAGATGCCATCATTGATGCAGGTTCCGTCATTGAGGCATTCCCCACCGTTCGGGCATTCTCCGTCGTACGGGCATTCGCCATCAGAAAACGGACGCTCTCCATCGGGGCGGTTCCCGCCGTATGGACGTTCCTGTTCGGCGTTATATCCGCGGTTCCAATCGGAATTGGTATTTGGGCCGCGACCTTCGACAACACAGTCTTCCGGATTTACGCATACACCAGTTCCAGTCCCATCTCCGGGACCCCTTCCGCGACCCGCCGCAAATGCAGGCGCTACCGATAACGAAAGAACAATGATTCCGACAAGAACAAACGCAATAACTTTTTTCATCATATATCTCCTTTTGTGTTTTTTGATTTTGGCGTTTGATCATAGAATACGCTTTCCAAAAAGTAAAACGTAGGGTATCATAAAATTACACGTTACCCTATGGTTTATCTATACTCTTCCGTATTCTATAAACAAATGAGGTTGCAATGGAAGACTTATCATCTAGACTAGCCAAAGCAAAACAGGATAACAGCGAACTCAACAACCTAATTTCCGATTATCTTCCTTTCATTAAGAAGGAGATTTCAAAATCGGGGTGCTTTGGTATGGAATATGATGACTGCCTCAGTCTTGCAATGATTGTATTTATGAACTGTGTCCGACAGTATACCGACGGCAAAGGCAGCTTCTTAGGATATTTTTCCGTCTCCCTTCGTCATCGCTTGATAGACGAAGGCAAGAAACAGGCAAAAGGCGGACCTTTCATATCAATCTATGTCGATGATGAGGATGACTCCTCGAAAACTCCCGATCGGGACGCATCACTAAACGAATATGAGAAGTCAAAGGAACAGACATCGCTTTCCGAGGAGATCGAATCCCTTAGCCTAATTCTAAAAGAGTATTCTATTTCGTTCAGCGATCTTGCTAAAATCGGTCCAAAACAAAAACGGTCGCGCGAACTGTGCGCCTCAATCGCAAAAGAGCTTCTAAAAGAACAAGGAATGCGTGATTCTCTCTTCCTTCAGAAGCGATTGCCGCAAACTGCTTTGGCAAAGCGCCTATCTGTTTCTGAAAAAACAATCGAAAAACATCGCAAGTACATCGTAGCTGTTTCTATTATTCTGTCCGGCGACTATCCGCAAATATCCGCATTTATTCTTAACGACAAGGAGGTGTAATTATGAAAAAAGGAATCGTAATGGAGCTCAACGAAAACAAAGCCGTCGTCCTTCTGAACCAGGGCAACTTTAAAAGTATGCCGGCGCAGTCCGGATGGAACGTCGGCGACATCGTCAGTATTGATGTTCCCGAGCGCAAACAAATCCGTGCATACAAACGAATTCTTGTTGCCGCTTGCTTTCTATTTGTTCTCTTTGCGGGGCTTTTTGGATACGACACTTTTTTCAATACATCTTCTGTTATCAGCGTTGATATCAATCCGAGCATTGAGCTCAACGTCAACCGGCTTGGGAATGTCATCTCGGCCGTTGGGATGAATGACGACGGTATCGCGCTTCTAAACGCCCTGTCTCTCAAAGGTGTTTCTTATCAACAGGCGCTCGAAACCGTGATCAACAGCGACCAGATGCTTCCCTATCTCGAAGAGAAGGACTATATCAGCTTTTCGGTCTATTCAAAAAATGACCAGGAAGAAATCCTCTCCTATCTCGAAGATATCTCGGGAAATGTTCATCAGGAATACGGCCTTGAGACGGAATGTAAAAACGTCAGCCGAGACGAAATGAACAAAGCGCATGAAAATCATATGAGCGGTGGAAAATGGAAATCGATCATGGAACTAAAGGAACTCGATCCGAGCATTAACCCAGAAGACTACCAGGGTATCGGAATCGGAGAGATTCGAAGACAGATCCGACATTTCAGAAATGGTGATTCAGATTTCCAAAATAACAACGGCATAAATGACCCTTCCGGAAACAAGCCGGGCAGCGATATCCCTCATACTCCAGCCAACCCCGATGCTCCCGGCGCCCACGGCGACGGGAGCGGTTCCGGCGACCCCCCCCAAGACGGAACCGGAAATCAATACGGAAAAGATAATGAAAATGATCATTCGCCTGATACGCGCG
>CAZGYK010000029.1:2602-12820 GCA_964530485.1 uncultured Oscillospiraceae bacterium | reverse complement strand
ACATATGGAGAGCCGCCAACTCTTACCTGGCATACAGCCTGAATCGTCGGATCCTCTTTCCACGAAACGATGATCTCCGTTTCACCAGCGCCAACTCCGGTTACAGTTCCGTTCTGATCGACTGTTGCGATGTTCTCATCAAGCGAGCGAAACAGAAGTTCCTTGTTTACTGTTGACGAAGGTGTAAATACCGGAACAAGGTCAGCCGTTCCGCCTATCGGTAAAAGTCCCTCTTCCTGTACGGCAAGACCGGTTAGAGATAGTCCAACATATACCGTACATTTAGCGGTGTAACCGCTTTCAACAGTCGTAACGGTAATCTCTGTCATTCCAGTTCTAAGTCCCTTGACAAGTCCGGTACTGCTTACCGTCGCGATAGCCGGATTGCTGCTGGAATAAACGACTCCGTCTTCCGCCGCTTCAACTCCGTTAACCGCAGACAAAACTGTATGGGTAAGTTGATAGGTTCTCGAAAGCGCAACCGTCTTCAAATCTGTGTCTAATGTTACGCCGGATACTGCCGCTCCAACCGTAACGGTACAGCTCCCAAAAACTGCCTCATTGTTCTTCCATTTTATCGTTATCGTCGCATTTCCATAGGCAACGCCGGTAACGACGCCGTTTTGATCTACCGATGCAATAGCCGGATCCGAGCTTTCAAAGATAAATTCCTTATAGGTTACGCTTGCCGGCGTCAAAGTCGGCACCAAAGTTCTGGTCGCTCCCAATCCAACTCTTGAATCCGGAAGAGAAATCGCTGTCAACATCGGCGACACATATACCGTGCATTCGGCAAAGAGCGCGCTGTTTTCTGCCGAGGTTGCACGAATCGTAGTTATTCCATTCCGTAGCCCGGTAACTTTTCCGTTCGAATCTACCGTCGCAATCGCGCGGTTGCTGCTGGTCCATATAACCTTCTTCGAATAGGTTTCATCCGGTCCGATGGTCGACGTAAGGGTATCATATTTTCCCGGGGCAATAACCAACAAGTCTTTGTCTAAAGCGATAGAACCTGGCTCCGGACATACTCGAACGAGACATTCGCTAGACAGATAATAGTCGCCGATAAACACATCGCTCATTGCTACAATATAGGCTTCGCCTTCGGCGACCGCAGTAACATTTCCTGCCTGGTCAACAATCGCGACGTCTTCATCTGTACTATACCAGTACAGCGCCTTGTGCGTCGCCGTTGACGGGTTGAATCTCGGGGTAATCCTCTCCGTCTTTCCAACGCCGGTCTCAATCAGAGTTTTATCAAACGTAATCTCCTTGAGCGGACTTCCTGTTATTGTAATCGTGCAGGACGCTTTATACTTCGTTACTTTATCTTCAATTGTCAATGTTGTCGTCCCAGACTTAACCGCTTCAAAAAGTAGAGTTATGATCCCATCCTCGTCAACAAACCCATAATAGTCCATTAGAGAAATGTCAGTCGCGTACAAGTCGAAATCCCTGCCGACAGTAACGTCATACGGAAGATACGCAGCGCGAACAACAAAGGAATCTCCTCGTCCAACGCGTAAGGTTTTCTCAAACATCTCCATTCCGGTTTTCTGAACAGCTTTTACGGTTACGCTGCAATATGACGACTTATTGTTACTCGTTTTCGCGTAAATCGTCGCATTTCCCGTTTGATGTGCCGTCACAACGCCGAATTCATCAACCGTTGCAATCGATTCATTGGAACTTGTCCATGTTACCGTTTGATCTGCAGCCGACGGAGTGATGGTTGCCGTTATCTGAGATGTCCGTCCAACTTCAAGGCTTAGAGACGTTTTATCAAGCTTTACGGAAACCGGATCCGGCTGAACGACCGTCACCAAGCATTGTTTGGTATACTGTCCATCTACCGTGACGGTTACTGTAGCCTGTCCCGGATTTACTCCGACCAGCCTCTGAAACGATACAGTTGCAACCGACGGATTGCTGCTCTGCCATTCAAAACTATCGAGTCTTGCTCCTTCCGGAGCAAGCGTAACAAACGGCGTTGATTCCGCGCCTCTAACTATCGTAATTTCATCCGGAACAACAATCCCTGTTACACGCGGTTTGATTAATAAAACAAGAGTATTGCTTGTTGCAATTCCATTTCCATATGTTACTTTTACTGTTCCATTGTCTAGAGCAGTGATTGTATGATCCTCTCCAATGGATACAAGATCATTTCCAGCGCTCACATATCCCTTTTGGATCGGAAAACTACTGCAAGAAGAAGATGTAAACGTGGGTGTTACGCTGTCTCCAGGATGCATAATGCTCTCGCCTGGCTGTAATGAAACCGTTATTGTATTTGCTGGGCAGGTACCAGAACTCTTAATTGAATTACTGCCTAGAGAAAACGTTATATGTTCGCATCCGTGAAAAGCCGAAACATCCGATAACGTCAGAGTCGGATAACCTTCCGTCGGAATTGCGAAGGTCAGGTCCGGTAAAGAGTATGCATTTATCGAGGCATCAGGTAAAAGCGCACCGGTAATCAATGCCCTTTTTTCCGGCGAAAACATCATAAAGTTATCTGTATTCGATAGGCCAATCTTCGGATTACCGCTAAGAAAAATATCCGCATACGCGTAAACCGCGCTGCCTTTTGATGCCGTACACCCCGTAATGGTTCCGCCTGTAATATCTAAGGTCGCGCTAGATGACACATAGATCCCGCCGCCATTTGTTGCGCTACAGTTTTTAATCGTTCCGCCGGAAATTTTAACAAGATGTAAGTATTGACTAGAATCAACTGCCACACCACCGCCATTAACTGCCGTACAGTTTTCTATAGTTCCTCCCGATATATCAATCGGATAATCTCTATTAACACCAGAAATGTATACTCCACCGCCATAATATTTAGCGCTGCAATCCCGAATCGTCCCTCCGGTCATGCTGAAATTGGCAAAAGAGCCGCTAACATCAATTCCTCCACCTCGATATGACGATGAACATCCGGAAATCAATCCGCCGGAAAACACAAAGCTGGAACTCGATTTTACAGTGACTCCGCCTCCCCCCGAAAAAGCACTTGTGAGGTTATGGCAGTTCAGGATTTGGCTGCCCTCCTGCATCAAAACAGATCCAGAATTAATAGACAGTCCTCCGGCATGTCCGCCAGAAAAAATCTCCGTCCTCTTGTTTTGGAGGGTTGCCCCATCGCCGAGAATCAAAGTATACCGCCCTGCCGGAGTTAAAAGTGTATCATACACCATTATAATTGAACCGGAAGAACTTGCGCCGCCGTCAATTGTGATGTTCTGTAAGGTTGTCGTTCCTCTTTGAATCAATAACATGCTGTTGTCCGTGAAATCGCTCGTCTGGGAAATCGTATAGACATGCCCAGGGTCTGACGTAATAGTGACACCCTTCGAAACGTTAAAAGTTGAACTAATTGTCATATCCTGCATCAGAATAATCGTATCGCCGTCCGACGCGAGCGCGATAGCCCCTGAAAGGGTATTCGAATGTGTTGATGTCTCCGGGCCGTCTCCAACGGTAATCACCTTTCCGCCCATCGTCCCCATCAAGGACATTCCCGAGCCGACCGTCAGCCGGATGCTGTTCGAAACGATCTCGCCCAACGAACAAGAGATGTCTACTTCTCCTTCATCAACGCCGGTTACCGCGATAAATCCGTCCTTGTACTCACCAAAAGAAACGGTTCCGCCCAAAGACACCGAGACCTGCTCCCAATTAAGGGCAGACAAATCCAAATCGGCATCGTTTGACGAAACCTGAATGAGCACTTTATTTCCTGATTCTACCGTCGCCTTCGAACCTTCTGCTAAAGCGATAGTAATACTGGGCGTATCGGGGTCATCATCAATAACCGGGGCCTTGATCTCTAAGACGATCACATTTGAAATCAGCTCAGCTATTGCATCTTCACACCAAACCGTGACTGTTCCCGGACTGACCGCAGAAACGACCGGCGTTCGACCAATCTCACTGTCAAACGCAATCTCGCCGCCATCCGGACTATCCTGTTTCCAAGCTAGACCGGAAAGATCCGGAAGCTCAGACGAAACAGCAGAAAGAGACAAGGTGTCCCCAACCTCCAAAACGGAACCTTTTTCTTCATCAATCGAAATCAGTATCCCCTCAGATGGAGTATTCGGTTCGATCGGGCTCGCGAAAGCAAACCCCGGGATTTGTAACAATAATACGATTACAAGCGCCACCGAAAGAAACCTTTTCATCTCTTTGCATCCCCTTAAAATTAATATGCAAGTATTATACCATTAAAAGGACAATTTGTCACGAAATAGTCAAACTTGGTGCATTTTTCCAATTATTGTGTAATTATTTACAAGAACCGTTTTTGTTTAATTCCCCTTTTTTAGTAAAATAAATAAATGCATTTCATTTCCAAAGTACTTTCTGTCATTTTAGAAACCATGGGCATATCATTGCAATCAGTTTTTTATTCATCTGTCGGTGTCTGTTTCCTCTTGCGCTGGTACGGTTTCTATGGTAATATTCTAATGCATTCAAGAAAGAGTCCCCGTCGTATCAGATTTCAGGCAGGTATAAGACATCCAATCTGCGCCCTTAGCTCAGCTGGATAGAGCAACGGCCTTCTAAGCCGTAGGTCGCGCGTTCGAATCGCGCAGGGCGTGCCAGACACTTCAAATCCGAACCACAGCTAGCCGTTAAAGGCTGGTAATGGGTTTGGATTTGTGTTTTATTGGGGCAAATATTTCGGCGTCAATGCCGTCGGAAGAAATAGGAGTGTGCAGATATGCCAATACATTTTGGATTGACCGTGCGTGAGGGAAAGCGTGGACTTAAGCTATCACGGGACACGTATGCTATTATCAATAACAAAAACTCCCTGATGCCTTTCGAGGAGATCACCTATGCTGATGCAGACGGCAAATTCTACACGGATGACTGGTGCAAGAAACATTTCAAAGACTGTATGGACAACTTTGATTTGAACATGAATTTTTTCAAATTACTTGATCGTGAAAAATTTGAGATCGAAATTCAGAAATTCTTAAATAAATTCATAAAATTTAATGAAATATCCGACTTAAACCATTATGATCAAAAGCAGGGCTACTATATGATGGTGCTCGACGAATATTGCCAGATCTATATCGGAACATCTACTGATATAAAACTGCGGGTACGTCAACACTGGACTAGGCAAAAGCCATTCGATAGATTATTATGTCCAATTGGAGCGGTAGACACATCAATAATGTCAATAGATAGCTTTAGAGCCTATGATACAACTAGGATTTTCATAAATGTTACCCCCGATATTTTCACGCGAGAAGATAAGTATATCAGCCATTTTTCCCCTGAATATATCTGCAATCGGCTCGCGGGAGGACAGGTCACCGGCGGGTTACTTCAGGCAATATCGATGATGAAAAAGCGTAACTTAAATAGCCCTATCCTATCACAGAACTGAGACGATGGCCTCTTGGCACAAGATTATTACTTCAAAGAACTTTCATAAAACCCATTTTCAAGCAACCTTGTTAGTTTCAAAAAACAAGAAACCCGGCTTCCCGCCGGGTTTCTTGTCTAGCCACCATTGCTGTGACAAACTATAGTTTGTCCTTGACTTTGATAACAACTGATGCTTTGACTTTTGGCTGCACCATGGCCTAGCTTTCTAAGTTATGAAATGTCTCCTCGAAAGACTCTACATCTTCCCTAGGATGTTTTATTCTCCTCTATGGTTTTCAATTGATCTGATATTTTCACTCTATATGACCAAATCATAGCTGCTTTTTCTTGCGCTTCGCGTCGAAAAAGCACGTAACATTGGAATAATTTGTTATCAATATTTTTGAACTCCTCCATCTTGAAAACGCGTTTCGTTTATGATAGAATAGCATTTGCATCTGTCGCGGCTTAAATAAGATTTGCGTCGTGCACCTTATGTGGTGGGTATAGCTCAGGTGGTTAGAGTGCTAGGTTGTGGCCCTAGAGGCCGTGGGTTCAAGTCCCACTATCCACCCCACAGAAAAGCGAATCAGCAACGATTCGCTTTTCTTATTCAATCTCAATTAAGCTGGGCTGTAGCCAAGCGGTAAGGCAACGGACTTTGACTCCGTCATTTCGGTGGTTCGAACCCACCCAGCCCAACCAAAAAACCCCGATTATCGGGGTTTTTTATTATGCAATGACGATTCCGTTTCAGTCTAGTCTTATTTTGAAACAACATCTATAAAAAAAGGGAGAAGCGAGTTTTTGAAACGTTCCGCAATTCGGCTGGTATGTGTCCCTTCATAAGGCAGCAACTGATGAGGGATTCGTTCGTCTGTCAAAATCGCCGAAAGGGCTCGGGAGCCCTCCGGAATCCATCGAAGTTCGTCCTGCTCGCCATAATCGATCACAAACCCTTCAAGCCCCATAAAGCTCTCTCTGTATTTTTGAATTTTTTGCTCCCACCCTCCGAATCCGTCTACATACAGATCGTACGCCTCGTCATTCTGATATTCTCCATCCAGTGATTTTTCCGGAAGTCTTATATACGGAACGCCCTCTTCAATGTCATAAGCGAATGCCGAGGCATAGGCAAAGGCGAAATTATCCGGCCACCGCATGTTCTCGAAGTCCCGACGGTAGAGAGAAAGCGCATCTTCGCTCGAGAGCCCACGAAGCCTAACGATTTCTTCTTCCATCCGGGAAAAATCTATCCCAGACCGCTCTAATCCATTTTCGTCAAATAACCCGGGACTCATAGCGTATAAAGTTCCAAATCTATCGGGATATCGCATCGCAAGGTTAATTGCGCCAAATCCCCCCATTGAGTGCCCGGCAATCCCTCGAAACCGACTCTCCACTTTTACATTATAGTGTCGGTCAACATAATCTCCTACGTCGTTTACAACATAATCCGCCCAGTTCCCGGTTATCGGCGAATTTGTATAAAAACATCCGTCAAGCTTGCTTGTCCCATTTATTACAACAACTACGATTTTCTGCTCTTCCTCGGGTTGGCTTTGCAACACGGACGCAAGGTTTCTCGCTGTTTGTTTGTAGTCGGAAGAAAATCCTGGCAGGAAAAAGAGAACCGGGTACGGATCTGAGGCTTCGGAATAACCGTTAGGAAGTATAACGGCAATTTCCTGCATATCCTCTTCTCCAATGAGGTTTTCTTGAAGTGAAGGCGCCGGAATTCGAATAAAGTCAAGGCTGTTACTCGAACAAGACGAGAAACAACCTACTAGGATAACAATCGTTACAAGTATTACAGCAATTCTTTTGATCGACATCCGCAGCTCCTGATTCATTTTCCTAGAACCAAATATCAGATCCTATCTTATGATAAGATTATAGATTAGCAGTGCATTTGCGGCAACACCCATATGTGACGTGATCATTCTATTTTAAGGCCATTATGGTATAATTAGGCTACTATTCAGGAGGTTCTAACTATGAAAAAACTAAATGTGCTCAGTATCATTTGTATTGCGCTGCTGGTTCTTTCTGCGTGCGGGATGATTACGGGAATTGCTATGACAAGTCAAGTTTCAGATACTCAAGAGAAAACCTGTTGCGAATAATCATTCCCATCTTGCATTTACGGCTACTACGATAATATAAAAACCTGTCTTTATTAAGGCAGGTTTTTTCTTTTGATTTCCTATCGATATGCGTTCATCGTTGCCGATAGATTTCTTTGCGTTTTACTCCATTCTTTTTGGCTTGTGACCGCCACCCAAAGTGTGCTGAAATCCGATAGAGAAACTTTGGGAAATTCGGTTCAACATACGTGTCCTCTCCGGATTCTAGGCTCCCTATCTTCGCCGAAATTTTATCTAGAGCCAAACCAAGATCTGTCAGCGGGCCCTTTCCTATCAGTGTACGGCTAACCATTCCGCCACCGCCGACGCCAAGACCTTGCCCCCACTTTATCCCCGAGGCAACGCAAAAATGGCGAACCATCTCGATAGCCAAGCAATTTTGTCTCGCATCATAGAAACCGTTATTGACGATAGCATAAACTTTCATCTCGGGGTTCAAGGTTTTGACACGATCTTTTATGTCATACAGCAACCGCAATACATGTGAGGGAATTCCATCAACATACAAGGGAAATGCTACGACAAGCGCGTCGATCCCTACTGCTGTTTTCAGGAACTCTTCCTGATTAGTCTTGATTGCATGGACCGATACCAGCTCGTTTGAAGATCCAAGCCGCTTGGCTATTTCGTCTAGTATGATCAGGCTTGCGCTCTCGTTAGGCTTTGGGCTGCCATTTAACAGCAAAACTTTCATCGCAATCCCTCCAAAGCTTTCTCCGGGGACGGATAAAACTGAATCATAAAATTCTCCGCTCCAAAGTTGACTGCATTTGCTTTTATGAGTTTTCGAGCGGTTTCTTTTTCACCTTCCGTTATCCCGTCACCATAAAGTAAATACTTGAGAGACGGTCTTTCCTCATAACGTTGTACATGATGCATCTCTCCTTCCACCTCACAAAAAAACGGAAGGACAAATCCGATACTTCGATCGAAAATCGCCTTGACCCGCGGCGATAAGCCTCCAAAAACAAGCTGACTGATAACTACGACTTCGTCTACATGAGGCATTATCGTAGCAAAATCGCTGTCGCTGTCATTCACAATACATTTCCCAGGGGTTTTTAGCCAACACCCAAAACAGCCAACACATGGCTTGGTCTGCTTTCCCGCCATAAAGAATCGGTACTTTTCCTGGTTAAAGTCAACATCAATTGTATCAATGTCATATAATACTAAACTCTTCGCCATAAACCTGCTCGATTCCAGTCTTTTTGAAGAAAAACTATTTTTGAATGAGTTTCCATAGCCATTCCAATATCCTGATTGTAACATATCGTAACTGATAATTCTATTTTCAAGATGCTTCGTCAAAATTCGCCATAAGCAAGAGCCTGTTTCCGAGGAAACAGGCTCTCATTTCGTTTTTTACTTGAAGTACCTATTCGGTTACGATCCCGACGTCTGGTTCCCCGAGGCTCAGATTTCCGCCGTCAAACCCTGCTTCCCCTGTCGGCACTGCTGCAGTGTTATCCTCACCCGAAAAGGAAACTGCCATATTTTCTGACATAATTTCGGCCGATGCGATCGCTTCAGCCTGTTGCGCGATTTCCTGTTCGACAGCAGACTGCGCCGCGAACTGCGCGACATCTGTTTCGATCTGCAACAAACTCTCCTGGGTATTCTCGGTCAAATATCCCTTTTCTCGCCTGATGCGTTTGTTTATTTCCGCACGGAGCTCGTCCTTTATTTCATTCGCCCGCTCAATTTTCTTCTGACGTTCTGCATGCGCAATCCGGATTTTCTTTTGATCCTCGTCGCTGATATCATCAATTTTACGCCGCGCTCTGCGGATTAGTTTCTCCAGCTTTTGAATCATTGCGCGAAGCTTCTCAGCATCTTCGCCTTTTGCGTAAGTTTCCTTCATCTTAAGCTCTAAAAGATTCTTATTTACATCCGACAGTACTTGACGAACTTCAAATTGCCCGCTCGCAGAAACAAGACGCTGGGTTAGAAACACCGACTTGTCTTCTGACTTGTCGCCATCCTGCTGATAAAGACTTTTGAGACTAGGTCTCATCAAGCTAGGTTCCTCTTCCGGAAGGTAAAATACGTTTTGTTGCTGAAGCTTCTCCTTCTGATTTTCGATCGCAAGCTTATCCTCAAGAGCAATCCGGATCTCTTCCCCTACAGTCGAGTGAGATTTCGCACTGTCGGTCGGACGAACTGTCTCCCGATTTCCATTGAATGCGTTTATTCTGATATCCATTTCCGGCGCTCCTTTCATATATTAAAACAATACACCTTATATTATATTTCGACCGAAAATACGAAACCATTCCTCGAAAAATGTTTTTCATCATTCTGCAATAACAAAACCACTTCGAATTGGTAGTTTTGATAGAAAGCTCTACTCGTAAGCCGCCTCAACAATAGCCGCAATATTTTCCGGCGGAACATTCGGAAGAATAGATTCATGACTCGGCGAAACAATAAAGTTTGGTCCGAACAGCTTCTTTAGTCGCCTGACATCTTCCCTGACCTCGTCTTCTGTACCGAACGGAAGAAGATGTTGGGTATCTACGCCTCCGACAAACACAATTTTGTTATTGTATTTCTCTGCTAAATTTTCCGCATCCATGTGATTCGCCCGCGCCTGAATCGGATGAAGCGCTTCAACACCGGCGTCAATCAATCTTGGTATCACCCGTTCAATTGATCCGCAGGAATGGAGGAGAAC
>CAZGYK010000029.1:0-2592 GCA_964530485.1 uncultured Oscillospiraceae bacterium | reverse complement strand
CGGTCAACTGCCGAAAATACGGCATGACAAAACGATCGAAACACTCTGGCGATATCAAAAGGTCAAGCTGACTTCCAAAGTCATTTCCGAAGAACAACGCGTCAATTTTATCTCCCGCCTTTTGATAGAGAAGCTCATTTGCCGAAAGATAAAAGTCTACGACACGTTTTGTTACGGCATCTACTACATCAGGATCGGTATACATCTTAATAAAGTAATTCTCCATCCCGAAGAAATCCGAGACAACATGAAAAAACATACTCCAGCTTCCCGAAGCTACGGCCTGGCCAGCTTTTACCGTCCGATCGATTTCCTCCAGCGTTTCGGTAAAATCCACTTCAGAAAGCGTTGGCCAATGATGCCGATCTACTTCCGATACGTCTTCACATTCTGCAAACACACCGGGTTGACTCAGGCTTTTCCTTTCCTTTCCGCCAAGAACGTCAAAGAGCGGGCGCGATTTGTTTTGCCACATTCCACAATGCTCCGGCATAACCCAGCGAAACGTTGAATTCAATTTTAAGCCAAGTTCAAAATCATCTTTCACGTCGAAATAGCTATATATTTTTTTAATACTCGCCTCATTCGGATTACCGTGCCAAAAGCCGCAATGATCGCTCTTTTGTTCCATGATCAACGAGAACCGTTCTTTTCCAGTCATCTTATGCCCTCCCAAAACTATACTTGTTTTATTATATCAGTTTTCTCGGCAGTTGTATCGTGGCTGTAAACTTTCTAAGTTGTTATTGACTTTTCAATGCCGTCGCGATATAATACTTTTCGTAGTTAGATGTAATGATGTCTCGCATGTTTTGTAAGCCATCTTGTTCGTCTTAATGGCTTACAGGGCATGTTTTTTTACAGCTAATTTACAGAATAATTCAAAAAATGGAGTTTTTTCAAATGAACAACGGAACAGTTAAATGGTTTAACCCGGAAAAAGGCTTTGGCTTTATTTCAAACGACGACACCGGTGAAGATGTTTTCGTACACTTCTCCGCAATCCAAATAGATGGATTCAAAACCCTCGCCGAGGGCCAGAAGGTCATTTTTGAAACCGAGCAGGATCCGAAAGATTCTTCGAAGCTTCGCGCGATCAACGTACAGCCAGCCAGATAAGAAGCCGAGCCGCTGAAAAGCGGCTCTTTTCTTTTGCTTTCTTCTAAGCAGCTATGTTACAATCACAATATCAGAAATGATATTTTCGGAGGTACTATTATGAAACAAAACAAGCTTCCGGTTTTGGGTTCCAAAACCTATCAAAACCCGATACAGATTGAATATGCTGCAAGCGGCCTTTCAGAAATCGAGGCCTACTCCAATGCAGATCCGTTTGTCTTGAAATTTGCCGGTCGCTATTACTGTTATTCAACCGGCGCGGAGGGAGTGCATGTTCTTCAATCCAACGACCTCACATCCTTTACTCATCTCGGATACGCTCTAAAAGAACAAGGCGCGTACAGCTATTGGGCACCCTGTGTTTTTTACGACAACGGTTTGTTCTATATGTACTACTCCTCAAATCCTGAAGGAGAAAAAGATGACCACTATCATTTTCTAAAAATTGCTGTAAGCGAAACGCCGGAAGGTCCGTTTGAATATAAAAAGTCTCTCAGTACATTGTTCGCGATCGATCCACACGTTGTTCGCGACTGTGACGGTACTCTTTACCTTTTCTATTCCATCAACTGCTTTACCGCTACAGACGCCCAGTTTGCCGGAACCTCCATTGTCGCCGACAGGATGCTGGACCCCTTAACGCCGGAAGGAAATCCTATCCCGGTGATTCTTCCTTCTCTCGAAGAGGAAATCTTTCAGCATAACCGTTTCAATGACGGCCGCGACTGGTATACGGTAGAAGGAGCGTTCTATCTTGAGAAACACGGAAACGCCTACGTCATGTATAGCGGAAACGCCTTTCAAAGCCCTAACTACTTTACCGGCTATTCTGTTGCGAAAAAGAATAAGAATATCGATCAATTGTCATGGCAAAAATACCCGGATGGAGAGCGGTTCCGTCCTCTGATTTCGATGAACAAGATCGTGATGGGAACCGGACACAACAGTGTCGTAAAGGCTCCGAACAATGTTGATGACTGGATTATCTATCACGGGAGAAGCGTTGATCTGTCCGAAGATGACCCTTGGTATCATAATCGCGTAATGCGGATAGATCCGCTGTTTTTTGGAAACGAAACGCTTCTTACCCCGGCTCCAACAAGCGATCACCAGGATGCGCCCTATTCTCCCGCCTTTCGCACGCTCTTCGAGAATGATTTGGACGGATTGACAGTTCATAGCGGAGAGTGGTCGGTAGATAGCGGGGTCGTTATCCAGAGCCAAAGAAACGCTTTCGCTTCTATGACCGTTACAGATCTAAAACTGGTAAACCATTGTTCCGAAAGTTGGCTATCCTATCAACCGCACCATATGGGCGGACGATACGGCATGTATGGCTGCTATTATGACAACAGCAAATTTTCTGCCTCTTTTCTCCCAGCGGAACAATGACATCAGTATCTCCCCGATACGTTTTCTGAAAAGAACCACGATCGCGAGTATAGCTCCGGCCTGAATAAAAACTTCATAAAA
>CAZGYK010000028.1:1286-13085 GCA_964530485.1 uncultured Oscillospiraceae bacterium | reverse complement strand
GCCAATCATAACAAAATAGAGGTTTCCGAGTAAAAATCCGAAGTGAACCAGGAAATAATGGAAAAACCGGAAATGCGGCGGCATATAGCTCATGTCAACAAAAATCAGCGAAAAAAAGCTGCCGGTCAACGCCCAGTAGTATAAGACGCTGGATAACTTCGCGCTGTTTGAATAGAGCGCAATGATCGTGAGCAGATTTACCATGGCGCAAAACCCAAGCGGGATCATCTCAAGCGAATAACCGCCCCGCACGAGCGTCCAGATATGGAAGGTCACTTCACTAACCAGCAAAAAAGACGCTAACGTATAGCGAAATATCCGATCCGCGCGCAAGCTGTTTCGAAACCTGTTACGAAAAATGAAAAACAGCACGATGATTCCCAAAAAGAAGAACAGGAGGATAAAATGAAATAGAGACAGGGTCGGAAACCCTACATTATATTTTTCGTTGAACATTCTTTTGCCTTTCTGGCAGATCATTTTTTACCGTCGTCATCGCCGACGGCATTTGCACCTCATCATAACACAAACAATCATTCAATTGATATCAAAAACAGGAGGGATTTCCCCTCCTGTCTCTCATTATCGGTAAACCGGGAATGCGTCACAGAGTTTTTTGACTTCCGCGTTGATCCATTCGCTCTTGTTGTCAAAATCCTTGACCGCAAGGTAGATGTATTCCGCTATCTTCTCCATCTCGGCTTCCTTGAATCCGCGGGTTGTTACCGCCGGACTGCCTACGCGAAGGCCGCTTGTAATGGTTGGTTTACGAGTCTCTCCCGGAATGGTATTTTTGTTGGCGGTAATATGAACCTCGTCGAGAAGACGCTCCAACTTTTTGCCGCTTACGTCTTCTTCGCGAAGGTCCAACATCATCAGATGATTGTCGGTTCCGCCGCTGACCAGCTTTATGCCGCGCTTCGTCAATCCATCGGCGAGCGCCGCCGCATTTTTGATGACCTGTTTTTGATACTCTGTAAACTCCGGCGTCATCGCCTCTTTGAAGCTGATTGCCTTGGCCGCAATAATGTGCATCAAAGGTCCGCCCTGAAGTCCCGGGAAAACCGCCTTATCTACCGCCGCAGCATACTCCTCTTTACAAAGAATCATGCCTCCCCGCGGACCGCGCAGCGTTTTATGCGTTGTGGTTGTGACGACATCTGCATAAGGTACCGGAGACGGATGAAGTCCCGCGGCAACAAGTCCCGCAATATGTGCCATATCGACCATAAACATCGCGCCGATGCTCTTCGCAATTTCAGAAAGGCGCTTGAAATCGATAATCCTTGAATAAGCAGACGCTCCGGCAACAATCAGCCTGGGACGAACATCCTTTGCCTGCGCTTCAAGTTTGTCATAATCAATTCTTCCGGTATCTTCTTCGACGCCGTAATGAGCGAAATGATAGATTTTGCCGGATTCATTTACCGGAGATCCATGGGTTAGATGTCCGCCGTGGGAAAGATTCATCGCAAGAACGGTATCTCCCGGCTGGATCAGCGCCTGGTAAGCCGCCATATTGGCCGGCGCTCCGGCGTGGGGCTGAACATTCGCGTGATCGGCAGAAAAGAGTTTCTTCGCGCGTTCACGCGCAAGTTCCTCAACCTCGTCTACGAACTCGCAACCGCCGTAATAACGATGCCCCGGATACCCTTCGGCATATTTGTTGGTCAACACGCTCCCCATCGCAGCCATCACGGCCGGAGAGACAATATTTTCCGATGCAATTAGTTCTATGTTCGTATGCTGGCGGTTTTTTTCGCGCTCCATTGAAGCCGCAATTTCGGGATCATACTTCGCGATCAGAGAGAGCACATCATAGGCGTCGGTATACATCTTTTCCTCCAAATCCTGTTCCGTTTTTATCTATCTTTAAGAACTTACAAAACTATCTAAAATTATAGCAAACTAATCTGTTAAAATCTATCCTGTAAGAAAGAAAAGATTTCTGCGTTTTTTTCTCGATTTGTAGATATGTTGTATAATATAGTCAGTCAATTTCAAAACGCTAAAGCGTTTTGAAACGGCGGGCTTTGCCAGTCGTCACGCCAAAGGCGTGCGACTGACTATGCAGCAAGGTTAACGCCGCTACAGACGGCACGCGGCACACGCCGCGAATGAAAAACGCTTTAGCATTTTTCATTTAACCAGCTATAGAGAAACCATACAGGAGAGGTTTTGAATGACAAAAAAGCAACGCGCCGATGAAATCGTCCGCCGTCTGGAAAACGCGTACCCGGGCGCCGAATGCAGTCTCGATTACGAAAACGCATGGCAGCTTCTCGTTGCGGTGCGCCTCGCGGCGCAGTGTACCGATGCGCGCGTCAACGTTGTTACCGAGGAGCTTTTTAGAATCTATCCGACAATTCATGCGCTTGCGGCGGCAACGCCGGAAGAGATTGAACGGATCGTCCGTCCCTGTGGTCTTGGCAGAACAAAGGCAAGAGATATTCATCTCGCGATGAACATGCTTCTCGTTCAATACGGCGGTCATGTTCCCGATACGATGGAAGAACTTCTTTCTATCCCCGGCGTCGGCAGAAAATCGGCAAACCTGATTTTAGGAGACATCTTCGGAAAACCTGCAATTGTAACCGACACACATTGTATTCGGCTTTGCAAACGCTTTGGAATCACCGATTCCGATAACCCGGCGGTCGTCGAGAAACAGCTTCGCGCTATCATTGCTCCCGAAAAGGGCAACGATTTCTGCCATCGGCTTGTCCATCACGGGCGCGCGGTCTGTACAGCCCGAATTCCCTATTGTGAACGCTGCTTGTTAGAGGATATATGCGTCTATGGGATCGCGGAACAAAAAAGAATCGAAAAGCAAAAAAAGCAATAATGCTTCTCGTCTAGTATTCCTTTTTTTTGCGCTGATCCTCAACTCGAATATTGACAACCACCCACCGTTATCCTATACTTAGGGTGGAAAAACACAGGGGCGCCGAAAGGCTGAGATTGGTAGATTCCAGGTCCCTTATACCTGATCCGGGTAATGCCGGCGTAGGAAGTGTAGATTGTTTATACATTTGCCCGCGTCGTATCCGACGCGGGCATTTTACATTTGGGTGTTTTTCCCGAATAAAAGGTATCTATGAAGGAGAACCAATGATGGAAAAGAAACCCAACAAAACGCGAATTCTTGTCGAATGCGGCGTCTTGCTCGCCGCCGCCCTTGCCCTCTCTCTGACAGCAAAGATCAAATTTTTGCCCTATGGCGGTTCGATCACGATCGGCGCAATGATTCCGGTGATCCTGATTGCCTATCGCCACGGAACGCGCTGGGGGCTGTTGTCCGGATTTGCTTTCAGTCTGGTCCGGATGCTGATTGGCATATTTTCTGGTCTCGCCTCTTTATCTCTCGCCGCAACAATCCTGATGATCCTACTTGACTACATTGTCGCTTATACCGTTCTCGGGTTTGCCGGTATGTTCAAAGGGAAATTCAAGCATCCCGGCAACGAATTTGCCCTGGGAGCTTTGGTGGTAACGATTTTCCGCTATCTCTGCCACGTCCTTTCCGGCTACCTCTTCTTTTCGGAATATGCCAAAGAGTTCTTCGTTGACGCAGGCAGTTTCGGACAGACTATCCTAACAAAGTTCAGCGGAACAGTTCTTTCGATTGTTTATAGCATGATCTATAACGCGACCTATATGATCCCGGAAATTCTGATTACCGTCGTTCTCTGCTACCTTCTTTCCTCGGTCCCCGGGCTCATCTCAAAAAAAGAAAAACGCAACGTATAAAACGAGCAGGATTCCAATTGGAATCCTGCTTTACTCTACTAACCTTTTCCGTGTTCCTTAAATGTAATATTTTCAACAACGATTTCAACAAGATTCGTCTTCGCTACTACTTCGTCCGGCATCGCGATATCGGCAACTTCCGGCGAAAACTTTTTTGCGATTTCCTTTAGTATCGTATTCCGCTTTGCCTCGTCCGATACGATCGCTGCGCGACCTCTCGCGATAACGCTTTCATAACAGATACTTGTCTTACAAGGCGCGTCAATCCCGGTATTTTTTAGTTCGATCATTTCATCTACTGTAAAACAGACCTGATCGTTTTCCCGAATATTTTCTAATTTTTCGCCTCGTTTTCCACAATGAAAGTAAAAGTTCCCGCCAAAATATACATAGTTAACGGCGATCGTATAGGGATATCCGTCCTTTCCTATCGTCGTAAAATGTCCGACCAGTGTGCGCGAGAGAAGCGCTTCCGCCATCTGTTCCATCATGACCTCTTCCTTTCCTGTTTTTCCTATCTTACACGATTTTACCAATAAAAAAAAGAGCGGTTACCCGCTCTTTTTTACTTATGCACCGAGAGCTGTATCAACAGCCAGCTTAAAATACGTAATCATGTCCGGACGCGATCCAGGAAAAATCTCGGAAATAATGCCGTTCGGATCTACAATAACAGTATACGGAATCCCTGAAGATGGGTAGTAGTCACCAACAGCATTATCTTCGTCGGCAGCTATCGGAAAAGTATACCCCGTCTCGCTGAGGAACTGTTCTATCCGCGCGAGCTTTTCCCCGCTGTTGACAGCGATAATCTCGAGATCATCTCTGGAATAGCTGTCATAGAGCTCCTGAATATCCGGCATCTCGTTGATACACGGGCCACACCAAGAGGCCCAAAAATTGATGAAAACAACCTTCCCGCGCAGATCGGAAAGTGTTATCGTATCGCCGCCGATTGTGCTTACCGAAAAATCGGGTGCCTCGTCGCCTACGCTTAATATCTTCATTTCATAATAAGGCGCTGCTTTACTGTCACCTTTCGTTTCATTTGAGTCAGTTTTCTGCTCAGGCTGCGTTGTATTCGCTACTGGTTCCTTCCCGGTCTTGTTCTGAACTGAACAGGCAGAAAGAAGAGTACATACTAGCAGGACAAGCGCAACCAAACCAATTCTTTTTCCCTTTTGCATTCGAGATATCTCCGCTTCTAAATTTGTTAAATGCTTCTCTCTATTTATTTCTTTTTCGGATTGCAGGCGAAAACCGAATTGCGCCCACACTGCATACGCTTTTACACTCACCACACCGGATACATTCCGCATCTCCCATTTGTTTTACGTCAAGCCGGCAATATCGAACGCAGGCGCCGCAGTCATTGCAAAGTTTCTCGTCTTTCCTGTATCCGATGATGGAAATCCGGTGAAACAGTGAATAGATCGCCCCCAGTGGGCAAAGAAATCTACAAAACGGACGGTATACAAACATCGACGTTGTCAAGAGAGCCAAAAGCACCCCAAATTTCCAATCAAACAACACTCCAACAATACCGCGAAGATCACTGTTTAAAAGGAGCAGCGGTATTCCAGCCTCCAGCGTTCCGGCTGGACAGATGTACTTACAGAACCCGGGAACCGCTACGCCAAGGTTTAGAAGTGTAAAAATCGGGATCCATAAAACAAAAACTGTCAATACAACGTATTTTAACCATCGAAGAATCCGGCTCCATCTTCCCTTTCTCAACTTCCTAAAAGGAACTTTGTCGAGAAGATCCTGAATAAAACCAAACGGGCAGAGAAATCCGCATACCGTACGACCAAGAAGAACGCCAAAAAGAAGAATCGTTCCAACAACGTAGAACGGAAACTTATATTTGAGTTCATTGATCGCCGCCTGTAGTGAACCAACCGGGCAAGAACCAACCGCGCCGGGGCAGGAATAACAGTTAAGACCCGGAACGCAAACGCCTTTACTCTCTCCGGTAAAAATCGTTCCACTTGTAAACCCGCGAATGTTCGCATTATAGATGATCGCCGTAAACAATTGAACCACCCGGCGGTTTCGTTTTCCCTTATCCAATTCCGATACACTCCAGACAGACACGTATCGCCTTGTTAAGCGTTTCGTGGTAATCTCCCTGTAGAAGGCCGAGAAGAACCATCGTCACTGCCAGGAGCATAAACCCCAAAGAGAGGATAGGGGGTACTATCCACTTTTTTTTCTTGTCTTTCATTATTCTATCCTATTTTGTGAATAAAATGATCGAAAATTTATTTTCAATTTGTGAATGATTTTTGAACGAGTCAAAAAAATGTATTTTTGAGAAATGGCGGCCCGTAATTCCGACCGCCATACCACGTTTTACATATAAGCTTTTCCCGTATCAAAACGCTAAAACCATTTTTTCTTTCGAAACAAAAACAGAGTCAGAAATGTCATGACCAAACCCAGTCCTATGACAAAGAAATAGCCATACTCCCATTCATATTCAGGGACATTTACGTTCATTCCGTACCAACCAACAAGTATTGACAGGGGAAGAAATACCGTTGTGATGACCGTAAACACCTTCATAACGCGGTTCATACTCAGATCAACCTGAGCTTGGTATTCTTCGCGGACTTCCGTCAAGAATTCTTGAAGACCGGTTACTGTGCTGTAATCCCTCTCGAGTTTCGCTGAAAGGGTCTCAATCAACAGCTTCGCTTCTTTCGAAATTAGCCCGTCCTGATTCTCCATCATCTCGGAAAACAGATTCAAGATAGAGCCGTAATAGCTCTTGATCCGAAAGAGTTTCCGCCGAAAGAGAAAGATATCTTGGTTGGCATCATTCGAATCTTCCTCAATCACCCGCTCTTCAAGATTCTCAATCCGTTTCTCAATCGCTTCAATTTTCTCGAAATCCCGGAACGTCAATACGTCAAAAAAACGAACAAGCGTAAGCGATAAATCCGGATAAACCTTCTTGTCCATATTAGTCGCTAATTCATCAATATGCGCTGGATCCTCAAAGAGAATAAAAAGCCTGTTCGAACGCAGGAGTACCGCTACCTCCCGCTTTTTCTGGGTAGACTTCTTTTCGACGAACGGATCGGCACACTTAAACGAGAAATAACCCTTTCCCGTTTCAAATCTCCCGGGGGGAATACTCTTACATGTCTTGAGCTCCTCTTCGCTGATTCCTCCGACCGCCGCTTCCGTTGTCTCGGCGAACCCGGCTATTACCAGAACGCTGTCGTTAGCCGCAAACTCCGTTGTGGTAGCTGCCTTTCCATTGACCATGATCACCATGTGTTCATCCCTCCCGCGATTTTATCGCCAAAGAAACGCTATTCGAGGTACATCGCCCGCAACTGTTCAATATCCCGGTCAGTCGCATGCATATACTCCTTGACATAACCAAATAGAGATCCGCTCTTATTCCGGGCTACTTCAAAGACTTTTTCCAAATACTGCGGAAAAACCTCATAGGACACTTTTAGCGCAGCAAGGTGTTCTTTGGTCTTTCCTTCCGCCCTCTCAATTGCCAAAATCTCTTCGTTCTTTTCCCTTCGAATCTCATTCGTCAGAAGATACTCTTTGAGGATATCCTCTTCGCTCACGCCAAGCAAGGAGTAAAGAATCGCCGCAGCAATTCCGGTCCTGTCCTTACCTGCAAAACAGTGGAAAATAAGCGAACCTTCTTCGTTGTTTTTCGCAACCTGAATCAGCTCGGAAAAACCTTCCAGAGCATGTGGATCGGTAATCAGATGCTCATAGACCTTTATCATAAAATCAATGACCAGGTTTCTGTCGGTCAACTTGCGAAATTCTTTCTCTCCCGGAGCCTCAACCTTTTGCTCCTTTTTCTCGTATAAGATAATATTCCGGTAAACAGCTCCATCAATCTTATCGTCCGGCGCCCGAAGGGCCTCCCCCTCGCTGCGAAGATCAATAATATGTCGAAGTTGGTAAGCATTTTGAAGCTCTTCCTTGTCCGCTTCGCTAATTCTAATAATTTCTCCAGAACGCAACAGCCTTTTATGCTTAACCGTTTTCCCGTCCTTAGTCTTCATTCCGCCCATATCGCGGAAATTCACCAAACTCTTCAAAACATAATATCCTTTCCAGATAGTCTCGTTCCTATTATAAAGTAAGCCTAGCATATTGTCCACATACCCGCTTTATGCAACTAGCGCCATCTATTGACACATGAGCAGTAGTGTGTTATCCTGATCACAAACTACTGTCTATCGTTCACTAGTTGCATTTTGTCCATATCCGCTTGGAGGTTTAAGATGAACTCGATTCAATTTCAGGACCAGTTGAGACGTCACATACTGCGTTACTTCCCGAAAGAACAGGCAAACGACATTGTCGACGATTACCGCGAACTCTTTGAAGCCGGAATATCAGATGGCAGGTCAGAGGAAGATTTGATCGCTTCGTTTGGCCGTCCGAAACTAATCGCAAGAGAACTCGCGGGAAATGAGAACAGCAACCGTCGAGCCCCTTCGAAAGAGAAAATCATCCCCGGAGTCATCCTCATTATTGTTGGCGTCTCCATGATTCTTCTTTCCAATCAAATCGTCTTTCTTCGGGAGTATCCATTTTGGCTATTTGTTCTAATTCCGGTTTCCTGCCTCCTTCCGCTCCCAAAAAATCACAATAACCCCGTTTCAAAAAGAGCAAAGAATGTCTCAACGGCTGTAATCGCTATCGCTATGGTAGTTTCGCTTATGATGACAATTTATAGTGCTTACACCGCCTTTCACATCTTAATCGATGCATTTCAGGAATACCCGTTTGTTCCGGGTACATATTCATTTAGCTTCCTTGTTAACTCTATGATTACCAATGAAAGCATTGCGCTCGCCTTGATTCTCGTCTCGCTGGTCGTTGTATATCTCGTTGAACAGTCAAAAATCATATATTATGTTTCCTCTATCTTTTTATCAACTTTATTCGCTGTCATGCTTCGATTCTCTGCGATCCTAAGGTCTGTCGACGTCTACGCCGAGGGCTACTCCCAATTCATCGAATCCAGCGCATACTCCGTCCTTGCCATCGCTTCTGTCGGAATCGCTGCCGCTGTCCTTGTCGTTGCCGCGAGAGAATTTCTTGTTAGGAGGATGCGCAATGGATGAACAGATGAAAAAAGGCGTGCTTGAAATGTGCCTTCTTAAGACGATCTCAACCCGTGAGAGCTACGGATACGAGCTGATTCAAGAGATGGTAAAGGCGTTTCCAAATCTTCCCGAACGAACTGTCTATACAATTCTTCGCCGAATCTTAGATAACGGATATACCGAGGCTTTTACCAAAGATGTTTCCGCTGGGCCTCCAAGAAAGTACTACCGTATCACAGAAAAAGGTAGAAAACAGCTTCTAAAGGGGATCGAAGACTGGCAATCCCTTGTAACTGCTGTTGCCCTGTTCGGTATTAGCAGCTAACAAAAAAGGGCGCACCGTTTCAGGTGCGCCCTTTTTAATAAAAGTTACTTCGTTTCATCCTTGAGTTCAGCTGCAAGCGCCGATTTTCCGGCAAACTTTTCAATCGCCGCCGCGATGTCAAGTCCGGTCGCTTCTTTAACCGCCTCGGTGACCTGGCTGGTTGCGCTCATGACGTCGCCAACCAAACGAGAGGTATTCCCGCTTCCGTACATAACGAGTTTATCGATCTTCGAGAGCGGTTCTGACGCATTCTTGACAACTTCCGGCAACGCCGTAAAGTACATTTCAAGAATGGAAGCAGACGCCATTTTCTGTTGGGCTTCCGCCTTATTCTCAATCGCAAACGCTTCGGCAAGGCCGTATTCCTTAACCGCCTCGGCTTCCTGTTTCTTCGCGTAAGCTTCTGCTTCCGCTTTCAGGCGAATCGCTTCAGCTTCCTGTTTCTTCGAATAAAGATCGGCGTCCGCGCGAAGCTGGGCTTCGTATTTCGACGCATCTGCGCGCTGCTGCGCTTCGTAGCGGGCCGCGTCGGCTCTCTGCTGCGTTTCAAAGAGGGCGGCTTCCGCGCGCTGCTGGACTTCATAGCGGTCTGCGTCCGCAACTTTTCTCCGCTCGGCGTCAAGCATGCGCTCTTTGATCATGACTTCGCTTTCCTGAACCTTGACCTCTTCGTTCTTTCTCGCTAAGTCTGCCTGGGCTGCCGCAACTTGCTGCCTTTTGCGCTGTTCTTCGCTCTGGATCGCGTAAGCCGCGTCCGCTTCAGCCCGCATGGTGTCCGCTTCAATCTGAAGTTCAGCCTTTCGTTTCGCAAGATCCGTGTCCTGCGACGCGATTTTCGCTTCGGCCTGCGTTCTCGCAAGGTTCGCCGACTCCATCGCGTCCGACTGGGCAATCTTGATGTCTTTCTCTCCGCGGGCGCGGGCAATCGCCGCATCCTTCTGGATCTGAACAATGTTATCAATACCGAGATCGTTGATAACTCCGTTGATATCGGTAAAATTCTGGATCGTCAGGTTTACGATAATGAGCCCCATCCGCGCCATATCGTCAGCCGCTGAGCTCTGAACGTTCGCCGCAAACTGATCGCGGTTATGGACAAGCTGTTTCAGTTCAAGCTGGCCGATAATTTCGCGCATGTTGCCTTCCAAAACCTGCTGGGCAATCGCCTGTATTTCGGAGACTCTTCTCCCAAGGAAGTTCTGGCTAGCTTTCCGGATCGATTCCGGGTCATCGCCAATCTTAACGTTCGCAACGCCATCGACATTGATATTGATAAACTCGCTCGTCGGTACCGGCATATCGGTCTTGACGTCGATCGGGATCAACTCAAGCGTCAGTTTATCGAGTCTCTCAAGAAACGGGATTCGAACGCTCGCCTTTCCAATGATGACCTTCGGCTTTCTCCGAAGTCCGGAAATAATGTACGCTCTATCGGGCGGTGCCTTAACATAACCCAATAGGATTAAAAGGATGATAAATGCAATAATTCCACCGCCAATATAAATCCATTCCAAAGGCATACGAATACTCTCCTCCTCAATTTATTCTAAATTCATAGTATCGGATTCCCATTTTTCAGTCAAGGATTTTCCGTTTTTTTCGGGAATCCTTCGAAACATCTTGAAACAATTTACAAAGCATATAAAATATGGTACGTTTAAATCAAATGAGACATCGAGGATAATGCTGCTGTATGAGACGAAGACACCAGATTGATAAAGAGAACCAGATTTTTACACGAGATTTCATTCTGATTTGTATCGCGATGACCTGCTCACGCCTGGTCCTCAATATGCAAGTTACGGTTTTCCCGCTCTATGTTACCGAATCGCTCGGTCATGCAAAATCAATCGCCGGAATGCTCAGTTCAACCGCGTCTATCGCCGCCATTATTATGCGTCCGAACATCGGCCGATTGATCGACAAAGGCAAGACCAAGATCCTGTTTGCAATTGGCGCAATTATTTATACAATTGGTATTCTCGGAAGCGGGATTTTTACCGCTCTTCCGCTCCTCTTTCTCTTCCGGTTTGCCTACGGCATCGGCCAATCCGTCCAGGGTACTTCCGGAAGTACCGTCGCGACCCAGCTCATCCCGGAATCCCGTATGCGGGAAGGGATCGGCTACTTCGGACTTACCGCCTCGCTTTCCCAGGCGATCGGTCCAACAATAGCGCTCGGCCTCGTCGCTGCGATCGGCTATAAAAACCAGTTTATTACATCGACTGCGTTGATGATTCTTTCTATGATACTCGGTTTTACGGTTCGAATGCCTGCGCCGAGACCGCGTCCGGTCCATACGTTCGACGAAAACGGCGTCGAGATCGATGCGGAAGAAGATGCCGGTCCAAAACGCTGGTGGCACAGTATTATCGAAAAAACAGCCGTCAACTACTCGATGATCATGATACTCTGTGACATGGCGTTGATCACAATCGGTACGTTTCTTCCAATCCGCGCAAGAGAGCTCGGAATCGGAAACATCGGTTTGTTCTTTACAATTCAAGCCATTTCGGTTACCTGTATCCGCCTTTTCGGGTCACGGCTGACTCGCGGAAAGCGGGAGTGGCCCGTCTTCCTAATTTCCCTTTCGGGAATCGCGCTCGTCTTTGTCGCCGTCTT
>CAZGYK010000028.1:0-1276 GCA_964530485.1 uncultured Oscillospiraceae bacterium | reverse complement strand
ATTTATTCTGATAGCCGCTTTCTTTGGTCTTTGTACCGGGAACCATTATGTCACGCTCCAGACAATGATGATTATGGGAACCCCGCCCCATCGGCGCGGTATGGCCAATTCGACCTACTTCCTGTCCTATGATATCGGAGCGGCAATCGGCGCGACGCTTTGGGGATCACTCGCCGACGCAATCGGTACAAGGTATATCTATATTCTCGCCGCGATTCTTCCGGTTATCGCAATCATTATTTTTATCACGAAAGTTCCAAGACCAACCGAAGATTTTTAAGAAGGTGTCTCATGAAAAATGGATTTCGCTTCTTCTGGTTCTCCTGTTATTCGCTTCGCTAACAGCATGTAAGAAAGAGTCTGAACCGGTCACTCCAATGCAGCCCGGTATGCCCAACCCCATGGTCGAGGTCAAAGATGCAGCGGAAATCGAGAAGGCGCTCGGTCTCTCGCTTAAAACGCCGGAAGGCGCGACCGATATCTTCTATTTTATTGTTGCTGAAACAATGGCCGAGGTGAACTACTACATCGGCGAAATCGGTTATGTCTACCGCCTTGAAAGAACAAGTTCCCCAGAAGACATCAGCGGGATTTACGACCAGTTCTCAGAGAATTCGGAACAAACAATCGGTGGGATTACCTATAAGCTTATGTATACGAAAGACGCGGCCGGAGGCATCTGCTGGTACGACAAACTGAATGAAACGAGCGGTTCTCTCTTCATGTTTACCGGAGCAAACGAAGAAAGGTTAAGCGAAATGCTCGCCATTGTTTCAGAATAATTCAACGAAAAGAGCCGCTCCTTTTGGAGCGGCTCTTTTATTTACCATTGGTTTCTTGGATTTTCTGGTCGAGATTCTGTGGAATTTGTTTGATCTGAACTGCTTCGGCTTTCGGATACCCGAACGCAAGCAAGCACGGAAGCCGGTACTCCTTCGGAATCGAAAGACTTGAATAAATCGTCTCTATCTCCTTCTCGAAGGGAATTCGGAGCGCTGCTCCTAACCCCTCTGCTTCGGCCGCGAGAAGCATGTTCTCGATGCAACACCAGATCGACGCGAACGCATTGAGCACCGGAAGGCTTTTGGGTTCCATCCGCCCGCGTTTTTGATAGAAAAGGGGTAAGATCAGACAACCGGCATCAAACAGCATAGAATCCTGTTTTGGTATCGCGTCCAAGAAGACCTCCCTCTGGCTGTCATCTTTCATGCGCATCGCGTCAACGATAAACGCCGCCCTCTTTTCCGAAATCTTTTTCGGAATCGGTTTGAGAACA
>CAZGYK010000027.1:253-13161 GCA_964530485.1 uncultured Oscillospiraceae bacterium | reverse complement strand
GATTTGATGTTTCGAAAGAGTTTTTGCTGGTTACGTATCATCCCGAAACGGTTGGGGACATTGACCCGGTTGCTTCCTTAAACCAGTTGCTGTTCGCGCTGGATTCCGTCGCGATGCCGGTTCTCTTTACCAAAGCCAACGCCGACGACGGGGGCGCAGCCATCAATCAGAGATTGGAACAATACTGTGAAGACCGGGCGGATTGTAAACTTGTTGACAGTCTCGGCGTTGTCCGGTATCTTTCGGCGATGCGCTATTGCCGCGCTGTCGTCGGGAATTCAAGCAGCGCGATTGTCGAAACGCCGTCGCTCAAAGTTCCGGCAGTCAATATTGGAGACCGGCAAAAGGGACGCGTGATGGGCGAAAACGTTATCACCTCTCCCCGTGACCAGGATTCGATAGAAGCGGCGATCAGAATTGCATCCGGAGATGCTTTTCGGGAACAGATAGCGCTGATGAAAAACCCATACGGCGGAACTGATGTTGCGAAGCAGATTGTCGAAAAGATTGCCGCATTTTTGGAAAGCGGTGTAGACGGAACAAAAAAGACGTTTTATGATATTGATTTTACCGCAGATGAGGAAACATAAATGAAGGTAATTGTTGTCGGGCTCGGCTCGATGGGAAAGCGAAGAATCCGCCTGCTTCGGGCGTTTTTTTCGGATACGGAAATCGCCGGTATTGACAGCCGGGAAGATAGAAGAAAAGAAGCTTTTGACCTCTTTTCAATCCCATGTTACCCGTCGGTAGAAGACGCGGTTGCCGCTTTTTCTCCGGACGCCGGGTTTGTTTCGACCTCCCCGCTCTCCCACGGAGACTTGATCCATACGCTTTTGCTGTCAGGGCTTCATGTGTTTACCGAAATCAACCTGACGGATTATCGCTACGAAGAGAATACGGCGCTCGCAAACGAGCAGGGTAAAACGCTTTTTCTCTCGTCAACGCCGATGTATCGAAAGGAGATTGAATATATCTCCGGCGCGGTAAAAGGGAAAGAGAAACTTCGTTACCGCTATCATGTCGGACAATATCTCCCGGATTGGCATCCTTGGGAAAACTATAAAGATTTTTTTGTCGGCGACGCGAGAACAAACGGCTGCCGCGAATTGTTTGCGATTGAACTGCCTTGGATCGTTGATGCGTTCGGGCGGGTCGTCGCCTTTTCGTCGGAATCGGAAAAGCTGACCGATCTCGCGATTGACTATCCGGACTGTTACGCGGTTACGTTTACACATGAGAGCGGCGTAGTCGGACAGATGATGGTCGACGTTGTTTCGAGGAAGGCGGTTCGGGACCTTGAAATATTTGGCGAGGATCTTTATCTTCGCTGGGGCGGGACACCGTCGTCACTCAACCACTACGATATCGGCGCGAAGGCCGACCGAAATATCGAATGCTATAGTGACGCGATCCAGGATACCCGTTATTCCGACAACATTGTCGAAAACGCCTATGTTGCGGAAATTTCTGATTTTTTCTCGGCTATTGGAAATAAGGTTACCCCGAGACACAGCTTTTCGGCCGATAAGGAAATTCTCGAGCTGATCGACTCGATCGAGGGGGTTTCAGAATGAGGATACTCTTTATTGGGCTTGGTTCTATCGGAAAACGGCATCTTCTGAACATAACCTCTGAGTTAAAGGCGCGGGGAAGAGCTTATACAATCGACGCGCTCCGGCATGGCATGTCGCCGCTTCCGAAGGATATTGAAGGGGAGCTCACCCAAACGTTTACCGCGTTTGATCAGGTTGTCGGCGAATATGACGCCGCATTTATAACCAATCCGACCGCGCGACATTACGAAACGCTAAAAGCCGTTGCCGCGATAGCGAAGGCGGTCTTTATTGAAAAACCGGTCTTTCTATCGAAAGATGTTGATTTTGAGGCGCTTGGACTTCGAAAGGACGGAATCTACTATGTCGCATGTCCGCTCCGCCGGTCGCCGGTTTTGGTTCGGGTAAAAGAACTTCTTCAGACGGTACATCCTACTGCTGTTCGCGCGATCTGTTCCTCCTATCTTCCCGATTGGAGAAAAGGTACCGATTACCGGCGGTGTTACAGCGCTCATGAAGATGAGGGCGGCGGGGTCCGCCTGGATTTAATCCATGAATGGGACTACCTCTCGGATCTCTTTGGAGCGCCGGAACGGATTGTTTCGGAATCGGGCCGGTTTTCTGATTTGGAAATCGAAAGCGAGGATACCGCCTGTTATCTTGCAAGATATCCGGATAAACTGTTGACGTTGCATCTCGACTATACTGGGCGCGCGGCCCGAAGAGAGCTTGAACTGTTTTCAGATCAAGATACGATAATCGCCGATATCATCAAAAATGAGATTGCCTTTTTGAAAACAGGAACAAAAGAGCAGTTTGCTCCTGTCGATATCCATCGGGCGGAAACCGATTCTTTTTTGGATTTGATTGAGGGGAAAATCGAGAACTGCAATCCCATTGAACGGGCTGTCGAAACGTTACGGTTTGCGCTGTGATCCGGTTGCTTATCGTCGGGCTACTATAGATACGAGATAGAGAAAAGTTCAGTATAGATCGAGGAGAGTAGAATGAGAAACATACTAGTAATCGTCTGTGCCCGGGCGGGTTCTAAGGGAGTCAAGGGGAAGAATGTCAGAGATTTTTTGCGATTTCCGATCGGGTATTATACGCTTGCGGCATACGATTTGTTTTTTGACCGCTATGCGACGCAATATGGGAGCTGCATCTTTGCTCTCAATACCGACAGCAAAGAGCTCGTAAAGCAGTTTTCGAGATCAACCGTCGAACACATTGTCGTTCAAAGAAAAGAATCTCTAGCCGGAGACCGCGTATCCAAAATCGATGTAGTCAGAGACACGCTTTCCGAAGCGGAAAAAGCTTCCGGAAGAGAATTTGATATTGTGGTAGACCTTGATTTAACCTCTCCGCTCCGCAAGGCAGTTGACATAAAAAACATCCTCGATACCCTGATCGCCGAGCCGGACGCCGACATTGCGCTCTCGGTGACCGAGCCGCGGCGGAATCCTTATTTCAACCAGCTCGCAAAAGGTGCGGACGGATACTTAAAGACCGCGATCCAGTCCAACTTCATTGCGCGTCAACAGGCGCCGGAAGTCTTTGATGCGAACGCTTCTATCTACGCCTATCGCCCGGGTTACCTGAAAAATGATACCGGCATTTTCTTAAACGCAAAACTCGTTGGTTCAATGATGGAGGATACCGGGATTCTCGATATCGACAGTGAGCGGGATTTTCGCCTGATGGAGGTTGTTGCGCGGTATCTTTACGAGACGGAACCGTCGTTCGGCGAAGTCCGGGAACATGTTGAGCATATCTTGCGTTAATAAAGCTATGAATTTGTGAGGAACAAAGATGAAACGGAAAACTAGATCGATCCTTTTGATAATTCTGGTGCTGGCTGTTGTGCTGGCGCTGATCCTTATTGTGCTTGCCTCAATAAAAAAGAGCAGGGATGCCGAGCCGCTTTTGCCCGAAGGGATGACATCTTCAGGAACGGAATCGGAGTTTGCGCCGCTTCCTTCCATCGCCGACCCAATCTACGAAGGGAGCGATCTCTCGGATTCGCCGTTTGTCGGGACATTCGAAAACAGCTTTGTTGCATTATTTATGAGCAAGGCGAGCGATGTGTTCGGCAAAAACAATATGGGGGAAGCCCCAACGCTTACGATAAGCGCGGATGGGCACTTCGAACTGACTATAAGTATCCAGAAGCAGGATGGTATGCTCACGGCCAAGGGTAAGGTTACCGTCGACAAAGACGAAGCGACCTTTGTCATTGAAGAGAAGCCGGAAATCGAGTATCTTGGCTCTGAAGTGACCGAGTTTAAGATGAAACTAGTCAGTGAAAACGATCTTCGCTATTCCGGAGATGAGGTTGGAACGATGTCGAACGGGGATATTTTTACCCGCAAATAGCGTTAGGGAACCTTAGCAAGTTGGCGATTTTGGCTACTCGTTTTCCAAAGGACAGCGCATTTCGCAAAACGAAAGGTATTTGGGTTTGGGACTGGACTTTTTGATTTTATATGAACATATCGTACGAGAATTTGAAAACGACTGTCTCTTGATGGCCGAGTTGCGCCGCCGAGGGTATCGCGTTGAATTGGTTCAGTTGATGAGCCGAAAAAAGCTCAAATATTTCCTTTGGAAAAAACCGAAGGTCATCATTCCGTCGGCGATGTATGACAACGAAACGCTCAACTCGTTTGTTTATAACAACGTCGGAAAGGTCAATAAGGTCATCAACCTGCATTGGGAGGAAGTTCTTTCCCGCGAGCAGGAGGAAAGCGATTTTTATAGTCTTCGCCAAAATGCGGCGAAATGTACCCATATCTGTTGGGGGGAAGCGGCGAAGAAACGAATTATGGAACACGGCGTTGAAGAAAAAAACGCCGTTGTAACCGGCGCGATTCAGTTAGATTTCCTCGACCGAAGGTTTTCGGGATATTTTAAGGACAAGCAGACGCTCGGAGAAGAATTTGGGCTTGACCCGAACGTCCACTGGACACTTTATATCAGCTCGTTTTCCTGCGCTTCGATGGACGACAAAGAGGTCGAAGAGCTCAACGAGATGACCGACCTTGACTTTAAGGGGTTCAAAGAGATTGGCGCCCGCTCTATGAAGGAAACGCTCATCTGGCTCGACAAACTATTGACCGACCGTCCCGACCAGATTTTGATCTATCGCCCGCATCCGAGCGAATGGGAGAGCAAACCGCTCGAAGAGATGAAGAAAAAGCATCCGAATTTCCGGGTTATTTTCAACTATTCCGTTAAGGAATGGATCCTGGCTTCGGACAGTATCTTTACCTGGATGAGCACCTCAATCGCCGAGATTTATTACGCGAAGAAACAGTGTATGGTTCTTCGTCCCGAACCGCTCTTCGACGACTATGATCCGGTTGTTTATGAAAACTGCGATGCGGTTGACAACTATCCGGAACTGCTCCGGCGGTTTGATGATCCGCCAAAGGAATTTCCGGTCAACGAAGCGTTGATCAAAATGCATTACAGTTTTATTGACGAATATCCGTCTTATATGAGAATTGCGGATTTGTGCGAGGATGTCTACAAAAACGCTCCGCGGGACCTCCCATTTTCCGAGGGATATACCCCCCGGTTTAATCTGCTTAAATTCTTTGTCCTGATTGGTCTGAATTGGATGGTTACCCTACGGATCAAGCCGGATTCGTTTCGATTTTTATTTGGGAAGAAGTTTTGTGAACAGGCTTCCCGGTTGATGGGTTATATCGAGAAGTCCCGGATAAAAAAGAGCGCGGTTGAAGCGAAAATCGAGGAACTCGGGAGGTATCTTGCATGAGCGAAGAACAAAGCAAGAATCTTAGCCCGGTTTCTTTTCTTTCGTCGGTATTTAAGTATTCGATTGCGACTTGGGTAAACGCGGTTCTCTACGCGGTCGCTCTAGTTGGGGTAAATCTGTTTCTCGACAAATCGGTCTACGGTCCCTATAATCTGATGATTATCGCGTCGACGACGCTGATGAGCGCCGTAGCGCTTGGCTTGGATCATTCCTATATCCGCTTTTATCATGAACCGCCGAAGGGAATCAAAGACAGCAAACAACTGGCTTCGGTCTGCCTTACGATTTCGGTTGCTTCGCTTCTTATTTTATCGCTTGTCATGACGGTTGGGTTTCGAAGACAGCTCAGCGATTTGTTTTTTGAAAGCAGCGAGATTGTATTACTGATTTCGATGTGCGTCAATACGCTGTTGATGCTGGTGGTTCGGTTTTTTAATATAACCTATCGGATGCAGAACAATGTCCTGATGTTTACGGTCGTCATCATTTTGCTTCAGTTTTTTACCCGTGTGTTTTTCCTTTTCGGAATTTTGGTCAGCCCGGATCTCAAGACGTTGGTTCTCTTTAACCTTCTTGGATTTGGGATAGCGGTTCTCCTGTTGTTTTTGGCGCAGAGAAAGGTGATGCTTCCCAATAAACCGGTCAAGATAAGCCGGGAATCGGCTAAGCCGCTTGTTCGCTACGGGCTTGGAATCGCGCCTTCAAGCATTCTTCTTATGGGAAACCAACTGTTGAGCAATTTTTATGTAAACGTCCAGCTCGGGAAGGGTCCGCTCGGGATTTTTACCTATGCTTCTACGCTCAGCAATGTACTCGTCATTATCCAGGGTGGGTTTGCTTCTTATTGGTCTGCGTTTATGTTCAAGCATTACAAAGAGGAACAGAAACGGATCATCCGGATGCATGATTATTTGATGTTTGTGATGATGGCGATGATGTGTTTGATTCTCTTGGTTTCTCCGGTTGTGTTTCTCGTTCTTTCAAACTATGCGGAATGCCGGCCTATCTTCGGCCCGATGCTGTTTGCGCCATTGCTCCTGATCGTCGGAGAGACAACGCTTTACGGAATCGAAATCGCAAAAAAGACGATATTCAATACAATTGGGACAGCGCTGTCGTTTTTAACCAACGTGGTTCTCTCGATTTGGCTGATCCCGAACTACGGGCTGATCGGTGCGGTAGCCGCGCTTGTTGCGTCCTCGGTTGTCATGTTCCTGTTTCGAACGATCGTTGCCCAGCGTTTTTACAGAACCATCGGGAGTTATCTCAAAACGGCGGTTTCGCTTCTTTTGGTCGCCGGCCTCTCAACGGCGTCTTATTTGTTAGACGGACAGTATCTATTGGTTTCATTTCTTTCGCTTGGTTTACTCCTGCTCTATTGTCTGATTTATAGAAAGGAATTCTTACGGTTGCTTCGGCTGGCCGCGGAGATCCTGCGTTCCATATTTAAGAAAAAGCAACCGGCAAAGAACTGACAATTCTGAAAAATTGGAGGAAATCATGAATCTATCGGAACTTTTCAAGGACAAAAGCATTAAGCCGAAGGAACGTACCGAACTCTTGACTGCGGCTCTCTTGGACGGTTCACTTTTGTTCGACGAACTAAGTGCGTACTTTTCTGGCGCGCGCGATCAGGAAAAGGCATTTTTGCTCGAAGCGATGGAAGCGGCGTCCGCGAAGGACGCGACGGTTTCGACAAAAGACTGGTTTAATCTCTCGGCAGAAAACATCAACCATAAATCCCCTTCGGTCAAACGCGAGGCGGCGAGAGTCGTTGGAAATCTTGCCGCGCTATATCCGGATTTTTGGCGGGCGCGATTCCTGCGCTGATCGAAAATACGAAAGATGACGGGACGGTCATCCGCTGGAGCACCGCTTACGGTCTCGCCGGGATTCTGCTTACGCCGAAATACAGTAAGGACGCCGATTTTTTGGCTACGATAGATGGGATTGTCAAATCCGAAGAAAAGAGCAGTATCCAAAACGTGTATTTGAAAGCGTTAAAAAAAGCGAAGAAGATGTAAAAAATGGTTCTTGATACAGAGGTTGAACAGCAGCGCAAAATCCAGGAAAAGAGTAGATTCCTATTTCGGATAAACTTAAATAAAAGGAACGCCTTATAGCGAGGCGTTCCTTTTTATTTGGATAGGGTTTTAAGGCAATACTCGTTCGATCTCCTGCCAGACTGCTTCCCAATCGTAATAGGGGTTTTCAATCGTATAGACAGGAATAGGGAGAGTTTTTATGATTTCCAGTTCCGCTTGCTTTCTCTTTTCGTAGGCATAAATGACGCCTTCGATCCCCTTTAGCCCGAGCCGGATTCCTAAGGGAGATTCCTCAACGAGTTGGATCACCATATCGATCCAGTTCCTATCGGGATCCTTTCGTTCTTTTGCGACCCGGCGAATTGTCGTATCTACGCTTGGCTGGGAAAGATAGATGAGCATCGGCGAGAGGGCGGCGACGCCTTCGAGCAGCCGGTTCTGATGATGAATCATAGCGTCTAAATCTTTGAGCCGATAATTCATCAGTTCCGTAACGTGGTTTTGCAAAAAAGCACATTCGAATATGTTGATCGCGTCCGTGCTCTCTGCCGCAAAACCGAAGTCATCCCATCGGGAATAAAACAAGTTCTTGAACTCGTCAAACGGGATGCGGTTGTTGTAACAGGTATAGGATTCCATATCTTGATAGAAGGATTCCAGTTCATTATACGAAGCGGGGGAGAGCTCAACTTTTATATGGGTATAGGGAATGATCGCGGTGTCGCCTTCAAGATGGGTATTTTGCTCAATTTCCTCTTTTAAGGCCGGATAGCGGCAATGAATGCCATCGAGGTCGGAAACCGGAACCGATGCCTGCCAGGCAAGATCGGCGGGGTGGTAGTCTCCCTCATTATAGAGATTGACCGGGCGACCTCTTTCTCTGTAGTAATCGGCAATTTTTCTCGCAAAGGTAGATTTTCCGGAACCGGGGATCCCTTCGACAAGGATTAGTCTTTTTTGATTCATAGCGCCACCACCTCGGTAGCGATATCGTCTAAAAATTGCCGGTCATGCTCGACGAAAAGGAGGGTTGGCTGGTACTCTTCGATCAACGAGGTTATCTGTATCCGAGAGAGTAGGTCAATATAGTTGAGGGGCTCGTCCCAGATATAGAGGTGAGCTTCTTCAGAAAGGCTTCGCGCAATCGCGACTTTTTTTCGCTGGCCAGCCGAAAAATCCTTCATGTCTTTGTCGAACTGAATCCGCTCGAAGTCAAGCTTTCGCAAAATTGTTTTGAAGAGGCTTTCGTCGATTCCGCAACGGGCGGCGTAATTCGAAAGGTCTCCGGCTAGAAAACTGGTATCCTGGGGAAGGTAGGAGATTTTTAATCCGCTCGCAATATAAAGAGAGCCGGTATGCGGAATCGGTTCCCCTAAAATCAGTTTTAGGATACTGGATTTTCCCGAGCCGTTTCCGCCCGAAAGCGCGACGCGGCTATTTCTTGCGACCAAAAAGTTGACCGGATTGGTTATAATACGCTCATCATAGGAAATGACAAGATCACTCGCTTCGACGAGACGGTTGGAATGGTAGGAAAGAGGATGGATTTTTAGCGCGTCGGCTCGTTCGATGTTTTTGAGAAGGGAGCTTTTTTCTTCGATCGCGCGCTCCCGACGTTTCTCGGTCGCTTTTGCCCGCTTCATCATTTTTGCGGATTTTGCGCCGATATAGCCCCTGTCGACCGATGCTGCTTTTGTCCGGTTGCCATACTTGGTCTTTTCAACTTCGTCGGACCATCCGGAGGTCTGACGCGCTGCCTTTTGCATTCGAACGATGTCTTTCTCAAGTTTTTCGTTTTCCGAAAGCTCGAAGGCGTCGCGGTTCTCTTTGTTTTGTTGCCAACTTGAAAAGTTCCCTCGCTGGAGCTCTATATTAGAACGGTTGATCGAAAGAATATGGTCGACACAACCGTCGAGAAACACTCTGTCGTGGGAAACAAGAATAAATCCGTTTTTTGAATTGAGGTATTCCGAGACAATTCGGCGGGCATCGAGATCAAGATGGTTGGTTGGCTCGTCGATCAAGAGAAAATTGTTCTCCCGAAGGAAAAGAGCGGCGAGCATCACCTTTGTTTTTTCCCCTTCTGAAAGGGTGATAAATGGCTGATCCAAAATATCGTCGTGCAGGTCGAGAAGGGAAAATTCACGCATGACCTGCATCCGGCGCGACCGATTCAACAACCCCTCGCGTGGTTTGCGAACGGTCGATTTCGAACGGAAAATAATCGAAGGATACGCTCGCGGAAATATTCCCCTGATAGCGGTATTGCCCCATCAGGAGTTTTAGAAATGTCGTTTTTCCGCGGCCGTTCCTGCCGATCAATCCAAGTTTCCAATCGGAATCGAGGATAAAACTGACGTCTGAAAAAATAGTATCGTAACTGCCGTCATAGGCAAAGCTTAAATTGTTGACTGCGATTTGTGACATAGAGTCCTCCCGGTTGTTTTATACGGGATTCGAAAAATACAAAAAGCAGGCTGCGAAAACCGCAACCTGCCATCATGTTCTTTCCGGCATGCAAAAACAGCTTTCCCGCGTAAGCGAAAAGCGCCAAAAATCGGCGATTTTCTTATCCTGTTTTAGCGGAAAATATTTCGCATGTTTTCACTCCTAGCGAGCGCAAAAGCGCAAGATATCGAAAAATTGGTAAAAGACCAAATTTCATTCTCAGTATACAAGGAAAGAAAAAAGGTGTCAATCATCGAAGAGGCTACTTATAGTCCTCAGGGAGCGGGTTCCTCTGGCTTTAGGGCGTAGAATCCAGCGGTTCCGTCCTGAGCGTACCAGGGACTAATACTGTAATCCTGAATCATCATCTGATAATGGAGGTGCGGCCCGGTTGAATACCCGGTCGTTCCGATCATGCCGATGACCTGTCCTTGATCCACCATTTCCCCGGCCTCAACCATCCGCTTGCTCATATGCATATAGAGGGTATGAAGTCCCATGCCGTGCTCAATGAGCATTGTCTCGCCGGAAAGGGTCAGGAATCCGCTATAGATGACTTTGCCCTTGTTTGGGGCGACAATCGGGGTTCCCTCGTCGTTTGCGATGTCGATTCCGGCATGGCGCGTCGGAGTTGTACTGCCGTTGGTATAGCGGTAAATTCCATATTGCGTTGTGATAGTGCCCTCTACCGGTTGGATAAAAAGACCTTCCCAGTAGATGTTTGGATCGACCGATTTGAAGAGCGGATACATCGTATCGACATATTCTTTGTTTGCGTCTGCGGTATTTGCCGCTGCGCCGTCCCCGGTTATCGTCAATTCTTGTTTTTCGTATGCTTCTTCCGTAACGGTAAACGAAAAGCTCTCGTCATAATCGCCGCAAAAGACCGTAATATTATAATCGCCGGGGGCGAAGGTATGGCTGATAGGAACGATCGCGGTCGCGGTGTTCCCGTTAATCGAGAATACGGTATTATATTCAAATGGAAGCGTACACTTCGGCTGGTCTCCTTCCCGAATGCCGTCAATCTGAATCAGGAAGTTGTTTCCGGTTTTGAGATTGGTCGGGGTTACGGAAAAGACCGGGCGTAGAAGATAGGTAACTAAAAACCGGTATTCCGCGACATTCCCGCCGCTATCCGCGGTAGAAAGTATAAAGAGATAGGGGATATGCGACTCCGGAACAAAGGTAGAGAGATCTGAGTAGCTGCCGGAAAAGACCTGCTCTTGGCTTTCGCTTTCGGATTTTTGAATGGCAAGTTTGGCGTTTGCCGGAAGTCCTTCTATCGAAAATGTCGTGACATTATCAAATGTAAGAGAAAGAAACTGGGAGGTGTCGTTCCCTTCAAGCGTTTTTGAAAAACGAAGAGGTTCGCCGAAAAGAGAGGCGCCCCGGTAGTCATAGGAACAGGCTTCGACAGGATGGTTCTCTACCGTAATCGGGAGCGGAACCGCTTTGCAAAAGACGGGATCGAGAGCTTTATCATCTAAAAGCCAGGACAGATATGTTTGGATATGAGTGGTTGTGTTCCCGTTTTGGTCGGTGAAGGCGAGCTCGCCTGTTTCGGCGTTCCGAAGAAGCGTGACCGATGCGGGAGACCCGTTTGATTCAAGCTGAAGCGTCGCGAGAGATTCACCGTATTCAGAAGCATCTACTTTTGAACCTCGCGTAATGGCGACCGAAAGCAAGTTGGCCTTTAGCCCGCCGTTCATCCAGCCAAATTCTCCGCCAACAAGCGATTCAAACCCGATCCCGGTCGCGGAGGGTTTTAAGGGATTGCTCCGTTTCGGAACCAACGCGAGAATTGCTGCGGTTGCGAGGGCGGCAATCAATAGCAGCAAAAAACACATCAAAACAATAAAACCGCCACGGCCGCGCTTTCTTTCTTCCATATTGAAATCCTCCCTTAGGATGAAGATCAGTTTGATTGCTTTTTTTATTATAGCAGAAATTTTAACCATCCGTAAGCGTAGCGTAAAATGTGTCATAAAAGCGAGCGCGGAGCGCGAGTTTTAGGTTTTTGACTGTCAAAAACCTGAGCGAATGCGAGAAAATGGCGAAACGAAGTGAAGCGTTCACTTTTCCTCGAAAATAAGCGGGGATACGCTACCGGTTCTGAGAATAAAAACAACACTCAGGCGGGGAAAGGTTTTGGATTTTGACCGTCTAAAACCCGGATGACTTCGTTTAAGATCGGTAACAGATGTCGAGATCGTTGAGGTGGTTTCCATACGATTGGTAAATGTATCTAGTTTTTCCATCGCGTTTTTCCATTTGTATCCCTTTTGTAAAATTTTTGTGGAAAAGGTTCCTTTTTCCGGGATTCTTCTGTATACTGTCACTTAGCGTTTCGGGATTGATCTGACTCTGCCCGAAAAGAGATTGCGTCTAAATATTGTAATAAGACAGAAACAAGTTTGTTTTCTGAAAGCGGAATGCAAAAAAGGAGATCATCAGAATGAAACGAATACTTAGCTTAATTCTTGTTGTATTTACGGTTGTTTCGTTGGTTGCCTGCGGCCAGCCGTCGGATCCTACCGGATGGGAACCAACTTTCGTGGACCCCGATCCATATAAAAGAATCGAAGGAACCGGAGAAATCGGAGCATTAACAGTTACCAGCGAAAAGACTGCCCTCAACCCGCTTACAGGCGAAAAGAACATGGCACAGGACCGCGTTGGAATGCGCCCGATTGGTATCTCAGTCAATAATATTGAACAGTCTTGGCCCCAGTACGGAATTTCCAAGGCCGACTATATTCTCGAAATTGAAACCGAAGGCGGAATTACCCGCCTGATGTGTATGTATGCGGACGTGCGTGAGATCGAACAGATTGGTTCTCTTCGTTCATTGCGCGACCAGTTTATCGAAGCGCTCTATCCGCTTGACCCCCTGATTGTCCATTTCGGAACCTCGGTCTACGCCGATAAAGTCCTCGCGCAGTACAACATGCGTATGCTGGATGCGATGCAAATCACGCCGGCTGTTTGGACGGACAAGGCTCGTCTCGGTTCTTACGCGATAGAACATACGAAGTTTACCGGCGGCGCCGCGATTGAAAAGGGAATCAAACAGGCCAA
>CAZGYK010000027.1:0-243 GCA_964530485.1 uncultured Oscillospiraceae bacterium | reverse complement strand
TTGAAACAACCAAATCAAAGGCAACCGCGTTTAAGTTTATCGATCCGGATGCCGCAAAGATTGTTCCGAGCGAAGGAAAGGCGACTGCGGTCAACTATGAGTTCTCGAAACTCTATGATGGAGATTTCCGCTATGATGCCGCGACCGGGAAATACCTGAAGTGGCAGAACGGAAAAAAGCAAATCGATGCCGGCAACAACGACAAGCAGCGGACGAGGGCGCTGGCCTGCTCCGTTCAGCCCC
>CAZGYK010000026.1:4905-13242 GCA_964530485.1 uncultured Oscillospiraceae bacterium | reverse complement strand
GCACGAGATAATCATAGATGGTTCCGGTGCGCAAAAACCCGCTGTTTTCATACCGAATGATAACGCTTTGCGCCGAAGTATTTTTGTATTCAAGGTGAAGTCCCGTCATATCGTTTTGCGGTGATGCGGTATATGCGGCTGGGTTTTCGGTTTGATAATTCGCAACGACGTCATAGGAACTGATCTCAAAAGGTGACGAGATGTCAACGGTATAGGACTCAACATTGACCTTTCCTGGTTCCGACGGAAATAGATTGACAAATAGGTTGTAGTCATGTTGAAGTTCCGTGATCCGGAATTTGAGCCGATACTCATAGCCGAACTGAATGCGTTGTCCAACGTATTCGGAAAGAAAAGAGGCGAAATACGTTTCGACCTCACCGTTCGGAGCGACCCACCTGTCGTATTCGGTCTTAGAGGGGGCGGTATCATATCCGTAAGCGCCGTAACCAACCGAATGCCAGAGCGACTCGACTTCGTTGATTGTCGCGTCAAAGGTCTCATGAACCGTCATAACGCCGTATTGGTCAATTTCTGCCTTGATCGCAACGTTATGGATAATAACCGGAGTAACGTAGACTTTCGCGTCGGGGAAAGCCCCTTCCATCATTTCGGCATTTAGCGTAACCGCCGTGTTGCTTCCGATCGGCTTTACCGACGTAACCGTGATGACGTTTCCATCCTGTTCGCTCGTTACATTTTCGTTAGAAGTTGAACCGTACGAACCCGACGTAACGTTATACTGGTTGATAATTGCCTGTTCCGGCAATGTGACGGTTGCGGAAAAATGATCGACAGGAACGTCCCATCCATCGCCAAGAAGATTCATATAAAAATAATCGTATTCCGGAACGTTATCAGCATAATGGGTGAGCGTATATTTGATGGTATAGGTTTTTTCTCCGGTCAGGTAGATGTTCGGATCCCCAATTTTGATGCTCACAAAATTGCTGTTTTCTTCAACTGTAAATGGATCACCAACAACGTCAATATTCGTGATCCGATATTGTTCAACGGAGCTGAATGTCGGAATTTCCTTAAAAATCCCTCGTCTCTCGACGTTAAAATTTACAGTAAGCGTTTCGGTTACGTCGAAGCTCCTGTCGGAATTCGCTATCACATCGACATGATAGTCCTTAAAATAGAATTCATAGTTAGCGTAGTCCGCCGCAAAAGCGGTCGGGACCAATAAGAACATCAGAATCAGAATCAGAGAAAATGACAATATCTTTTTCAAAGATGATTACCCCTCATGCAAATAGAATTGCGGTACCCGCCCGTAGCCGGTCGGATACCGCATGGAATAGAGCAATTTAACTAAAGCTAACCTGCGGTGCCTTGCGCTCGCTGGCGTCTTCGAGCTCGAAGTAAGGCTGTTTTGTAAAACGACCGATCGAAGCGACGATCGAAGCAGGGAAGAGTCCAATCTTTGTGTTGAACTGGCGAACAGCGCCATTGTAGTATTTTCTGGCCTGAGAAATATCGTTTTCAATCGCTGAAAGCTGTTGCTGGAGATTGAGGAACTGGCTGTCAGCCTTGAGCTGCGGATACTGTTCAACGACGACCATCAGGCGGGAGATCGCATTCGAAAGTTCGGTTTCGCTTTGAATCCGGTTTTCGATCGATCCAGAGTTCCCGGCGTTAACCGCCTGGTTTCGCGCGGCGATAACCGATTCGAGAGTTTTCGATTCATGGGAAGCATATCCCTTAACGGTTTCGACCAAGTTCGGAATCAGGTCGTAACGCTTTTTCATATAAATATCCATCCCGGAAAAAGCTTCTTCATAGAGGGCGCGCAATTTGACGAGTGAGTTGTAGATCGCGATAAACCAAAGAACAATCAAAACGATCGCTCCGATGATAATCCAGGCAGCAAGTGGCATAATTTGTCCCATCCTTTCAATAATCCGCACATCGCGGAAAGTCTACTCCTATTGTACACTCAGAAAGATCAACTTTCAATCAATTCTAATAAGATCGGGCGCCCGGCTTTATGAATACGCCGCAGTTTACCGGCTTTGCAATCCAGGCGCGGCATTCTTTTCGCATAATTGCCTGACAGGTTTCGGCCGCTTTTCGGGTTTCAAACAATCCGAAAACGGCAGCCCCGGTTCCGGTAAGCGAGGCCCCTAGCGCGCCGGACGAAATGAGTTTTTTGATCAGGGCTCCGGCTGAACTGCTCGTATCGGCTGTTTCAAAAACGTTGGAGAGAAGAGGGGCGACTGCTTTCAGGTCTCCACTTTCTAAAGCTAGGACCAGAGCGTCGGTATCGGGTCGGGCATATCCGTTTCTTTTATCGATGAGTTGAAAGGTCGATTTCGTGGATGCCCCCTTTTTGGGCATAGCGATGACAAACCAGCATCCCTTGAAGGCGGGGAGGGGCTCGATAGATTCTCCGATACCCCGAACCCGCGCGGTTCCGCCGCGAAGACAGAACGGGATGTCGGCGCCGAGGGATAGCCCGAGCTCGGCGAGATCTTGATCATCGATCGAAAGATTCCAGAGCGTTCTGAGGGCAAGAAGGGTTCCCGCGGCATCCGCCGAACCGCCCCCAAGTCCGGCCTGGGAGGGGATATGTTTTCGAATCAAAACCGAAATGCCGCGATTCCTGACGCCAAAACGGTCGGCGAGGAGCGCGGCAGCGCGATAGACGAGATTTCGCTCGTCGGTCGGTAGATATTTTACGTTGGAAGAAAGCGTAATTGTGTTGGAATTGTTTTTAGAAAAGGTAAGAGAATCAAAAAAATCGACCGACTGCATCACCATATCCATATAGTGATAACCATCTTCACGGACGCCGGTAATATCAAGCGACAGGTTCAGTTTTGCATTACAGAGTACTTCCATTCCGCAGAAGGTTTCCTTTTCTTTTATTACAGGTCTGCTTGCGGCAAGCCGGGTTTGCAGTATTCAATCGCGATTCGGCTCGCGACGCGCGCGTTGTTATAGGCAAGCTCAAGGTTGCTTGCAAACGACTGGCCGGAGGTAATTTCCTTGAGCTGGGCTAGAAGATAAGGGGTAAGGTTTTTCCCTGTGATTCCGTCCATTTCAGCCATGGAAACAGCCGTTTCGATCGCCTGTTCCATATCGGAGGTATCGAGTTCAAATTCTTTCGGAATCGGGTTGGCGACGACAATTCCGCTCTTAAGACCAAGACCCCATTGGGTTTTTAGAATCGCGGCTACTTCCGCCGCGTCGGACGCATTATAATCAACCGGATATCCGCTGCTTCTTGCGTAAAAGGCAGGGAAATCGTCGGTTCCATAACCGATGACCGGGACCCCCGCGGTTTCGAGATATTCGAGCGTAAGCCCAATATCAAGAATAGACTTTGCTCCGGCACAGATGACGGCAACTTCCGTTCCGGCGAGTTCTTCAAGATCGGCAGAGATATCAAAGCTTTTTTCGGCGCCTCTGTGAACGCCGCCGATACCGCCGGTAGCAAAGATGCGGATTCCTGCCATCGATGCGATCAGCATCGTTGTCGCAACGGTCGTCGCGCCGGTCTTTTTGGAAGACAGGTAGACAGAAACGTCGCGGCGGCTGACCTTACCAATTCCGTCGGCTTTGCACATCAGTTCAAGTTCTTCCGCAGTTAACCCGATTTTGAGCTTTCCGCCGATGATAGCGGTGGTCGCCGGGATAGCGCCTTCACTCCGGACGATTTCCTCAACTTTATGAGAGAATTCAACGTTTTCGGGATAGGGCATTCCGTGGCTCAGAATTGTAGATTCGAGAGCGACTACCGGGCGGTTGTTCCGGATCGCTTCTTCAATTTCGGGCGTGATGGAGAGATAGGGATTCGTTTTCATACGTAGATTCCTTTTCTTGATTTCTTAAATGGCATATGTCCTTACAATCTCGCGCAGCATCGGAAGGGCGAGATCGGGATTGATGGTGGATTCGCTCGTAATCGCGGCAATACCGGCCGCAAGAGCCAAATCGATGGTTTCTTCGACTGTGAGTCGGTTGACGTATCCGTAGAGGATAAGCGCAGAAAATGCGTCTCCTCCGCCTGTTGCATTTACCATGCTTTTAACTTCGCGGAGTTTTTTTGCTATTCGGGTACCGTAACGGTCTTTATAGAAACAACCTTCGCCGCCAAGAGTCACGACGACCTGTTTGGTACCGGAGTCAAGAAGCCTGTCACAGGCGGATTCAAGATCCGCAGCCGTGTTGATTTCCATTCCGGCGAGAATCGAGAGTTCCAGCCAGTTTGGCTTGATACAAAAAAATCCGCCGGTGATTCCGAGCAATTTTTTTTCGTAAGAGGTCGATACCGGGTCGGTAAAAAGCGGAACATAGCCCGCGGTCATCGTTACGAGATGTTTGATCAATTCGAGCGGTAGACCGGGATCACAGACAACGGCAGCAGCGTTTCTGATAAGTGACGCGTGTTCGTCGAGATAGCTCGAAGGGATTTCTTCGAGAATGGACATGTCCGACATCGCAACAAGCATGTCTCCCGCATCGTCAAGAACCGAGATATAAGAGGAGGTCGGGTGGTCGACCCGGAGAACAGAAGTTGTATTGATTCCAACCCTGCGGCAGTCCCGGAGAATGACCTCGCCGAAAGCGTCATAGCCGAGCGCGGTTAAAAGATGGGTTTTCATACCGAGCTTGGAGAGGTTGTCGAGAATATTTCGTGTCACGCCGCCCGGACAGGTTGAAAAATGTCCCGGATTCGAATCGCGCATGACAATAGGGGCTCTGCTCTTACCGGAAATATCAAAATTGGCGGCGCCAACGCCGACGATATAATCTACCTGTTCCGGCATAGACCGATCTCCTTTCGGTGGAAGTGATTAGAATTCGTCGGGATAGCTTTCCGCGACTTTTCGAACCATAGTTGCAAACTCTTCGACAACACGCGTTGGGGAAGTGATGTAGGCTTTCGTTCCAAACATGAAGATCCAGCTCAAGAAAGTCGGGCTGACCTCGACTTCGACCGTGACGGAGAAATGTTCCGCATCTTCCGGACGCATCGAGAGTTCGTTTCCGAACCGATCGATAACAACGGTAGAGAGCGAGTTATGGAACATGATTTCAACCTTCTGGCGTCCGCCTCCGTACATGGAGAATTGAGAATTGAGGTAAGAAGCCGGGTCAAATGAAGCGGTGTCGCTGTTTTGGACGCGATCTTCTTCCATGACGCTGACCTCGGTCATCCGGTCGACGCGGTAGTTTACAATTGACTTTCGCGCATCCGACCACGCCGCGAGATAGTAGTTTTCGTCTTTATAGATAAGCGCGAGCGGGCTTACTGTATAGGCTTCTCCGTCGCGGCGAAGAACGCGGGTATGCTCTCTCGAATAGTCGAAGTATTTGAATGAGAGTTTTTTGTTGGCGGCGATCGCAGAATGAATCGCATCAAGGCTGTAATAGATGCTCTCGTTCATGTTTTTGACGCGGTTGTCTACAAAAACTTGGCGACGCAGTTCCTTTGCGTCATGGATGCTGGTGAGATGTTCCAATTTTTTGATCAGATCGAGGCTCTTTTTGCGGGTGATGAATTTGCTTGCGCCTACGGCGTCAACCAAGAGTTTCAACTCCGGAAGCTGGAAATCACGGGAGAGCAGCATATACTCGGTCCGCTGACTTTTCTTAACGGCGATATCCATACCGAATTGCTGGAGCCATTCAATATCGGAGTAAATCGATTTGCGCTCGGCGGTAATACCCCGCTCCGAGAGATAGGCGAGGATCTCTTCCATCGTGACACCATGGGTCTCGTCGGTCTTGGTATCAAGAAGTTGTTTTAAGTAGAGTAATTTCAGTTTTTGCCGCGCGTTTCCCGCCATATGACGCATGCCTCCTTGGTCTTTTGCCGGATGTTCCCCAATAATGGGACAGTAAACCTATTGTATCGGATTTGTTTTTCGTTTTCAACGCGTTTTGGCGTGTTTGGCGCTATGCCCAAAAAATGGTGAAAAGATTTGAAAACAACACCAAAAATCTTTCGGCGAGGGAGGGAAATAAAGAAAAACCCGGAAAGCACTTTCTCAATTGTGGAATAACGTTGAAATTATCCTGTTTTTTTGATATATTATGATAGTTACATATGAGTGAAGGCGGATCGTTCGCCGGAAATGTTGGATAAGGAGCAATTACCGCGATGGATCAAAACAGAGGAAACGGGCAGGACAACGGGTCTGAGAAGGTCATATTCCGCGCGACGTCGGGAGATTTTGAAATTACCGAGTCGACACCGAACAAGCGGGAGAGCCATGAACCGAAGCCGCCGAAAAATCGGGACGATAGGCCGGTAGGGCAGCATAAGAAAGCGAAGCCGAAAAAGAAGAGGCGGAGACTGGGGCTGATTTTGATCCCCGTAGCTTTGCTTCTGGTAATCGTTGGATTCTGCGGTTATCTCATGAGCGAATATGTCAGCGCAACCTACGCTTACTATAAGCGCCCGGATGAGTTGATTGCGGCGCAGGAGCCACACTCCTATGTCGTCAGCAATCCGGAAGAGGCGCTTCTTTATCTGTCACATCCGGCCCTTTATGAGGGGGATACCATCGTTGTCGGCGATAATATCATGCTCGATATCGACGAGGACTTTAACGGTTTTCTTTCTCTTGGACTTGTCAACTTTGATTGTTCCAGCGGATCGCTTACCTTTACCGGCGGAACGGCTGTTTTTGCGAGCGGAAGGGAAGAATCGATCTCTATGAGCGGCGTGTCCTTTAATGGGACGAACGTATTTATCGACGCGGCGGGTGTTGACCTTAGCTGGGGCGAAGCGCCTGCGGATGCAAAGATCAATACCAAAACCCTAAACGGATCGCCGAGCACGATAAGTGATTTTGTCATTCCGGCTCCGGGTGGGAAGATGACCATTCCGGTTACGTTATATAACCTTTCAAATTCTGCGCTCGACAATGTCGAGGTTCAGTTGATCTCTCCGAGCTTTTTATTTGTTGACGGCGACAAGGTGACCGTGTCGCTCGCTGCCGGCGGGAGCGCAGTGGTCGACGTAAATGTAATTGTGACCGAAGGGGGAAGAACCCGGATTTTTGCGGTCGCGAATGACGCCTCGGGCCAAAAGGCAGTTGAGGGATATAGCGATTATATTGAGCTTTTAGGCGGCGGCTATTATTCCGGAGATCCTCATACCCATACGCAGGAAAGCTATACGAAACGTGACGACAGTACCCTTGAGAAGAACGTTCAGTATGCGGCTGAGAAGGGGCATAGCTTCATTATCAGCGTCGAAAACGACGATTTTGGTGAGAAGTTGAGCCAGTCTGAGGTTGACAGTATTGTCGGCGAAAGCGGAACTTTTTTACAGCTGAAAGCTCTTGAAACCGGCGAATACAAACAGCTTCGTCATCTCATGCTATATAACTATGACAGCAATGTGATCCCTCGCTCCGACTATGAGGTAGACTATCTTCGGAACTATACCATGCAGGACGCGATCTTTAGCGCGTATGAAAACGACGAAAACGTAATTGTATATATTCCCCATCCGTTCGGCTATGATCTTGAGCTCAGCGAGAGTATTTCGAATATCAGCTCGCTCTACGGGGTTCGCGGGATTGAGCTGATTGATCAAACCTCTTTCAGCAACATGAAGGAATTCGAAGCGACAATCAAGATTTGGAATAACCTCAATACCTACGACCGTCAGCGGATGTTCGGAATCGGCGCGAGCAACAATATTTTTAGCGAATATGTCGGCTCACGCTATACCAAAGGCTTTATGACCAGTCTTAGTGAAGAAAACATTTATAAGATGCTCAATAATGGGAACATGTTCGCCAGCAACGGTCCGGATCTACGGTTTTCGATCGCTGGAGTCCCGATGGGAAAAGATGTTTTCGTAAAACCTGGTGATGTTGCGGTGGCGAAGATCTATGCGTCTTCCGAGACCCCGTTGACGTCGGTCAAAGTCATTCGCTATACCGTCGACGGCCAGTGGCAGGACTATGAGTTCGGCGAAGAGCTGAGCGTCGATTTGACGGGGCAGGGCGTTTATATGTATCAGACAGAGCTTCCGATTACGCCGATGACAGTAATCAACGAGAAGACCGGTGAAGAGTCAGTCCAGAAGTGTTTTTACCGGCTTGAAGTCAGGAGCGAAGCTTCGCCGTATTATGAAGATGTCGGTCTTGCATTCGGCAACCCGATTTGGATGAACCAGGCCGAGGGAGCAGCAGCGGCATTGAGCGGGGACTCTTCGGTAGGCGAAGTGACCTACAAAGAGCATCCGCCGGTCACCGTTTTTGGAATCAGCTTTGATGTACCGTTTTTGAAAGATCTTGCAGATAAGTGGATCGAGAAAAAATATGATGAAAAGCTGGGCGGCGCGCAGTTTATTACAAGCGAAAA
>CAZGYK010000026.1:0-4895 GCA_964530485.1 uncultured Oscillospiraceae bacterium | reverse complement strand
GTTAATGCGTTCGACGTGACGACAAGGGAAGAACAGTTGATGAACATCAACTACCACCGATATCATTCCAATGCTTTGGCGGATAAGATAACGCTTTTGACGGTTGCGGAAGACCGCGTAGCCAAACAGATGGAAACGATATACCTGTTAGACTAGTAACAAAAGGAGGGCAGACTTGCCCTCCTTTTTGATAGAATTGGGGTATAAAATGATGAGTGATCCTTTGATTCAGGCGATCGAAACGAGAAGAAGCATTCGGAAGTATCAAAAGGATATCCCAGACTCTTCTCTAGTTAAAAAAATTATTGAGGCAGGACTGTATGCGCCTCATGCCGGAGATCAGCTTCCGAAAATTTCGGTTATCGAAGATCCGGAGCTGATTCGTGATATCAATTCTCTTGCCAAAGAAGCGGCGAAGTTAACGGATCTGCCCCATATTATAAAGCTCGGGGAAGACGCTGGTTACGATTGTACTTACGGAGCTCCCATTGTTGCAATTGTCTCGTCAAAGGAGGGCGCGGTAGCGCCGGAATCAGATGCTGCGGCAGTGGCGGAGAATATTCTAATTGCTGCTTCGGCGCTTGGTCTCGGAAGTTGTTGGCTGTTTTTTCCGTTGCTCTGTTTCTTTGGACCACAGGGGGATGACATGCGAAAGCGATGTTTGATTTCTCCCGGATACAAGCCCTACATGGCGATTTCACTTGGATATTCCAGTGAAACCCCGAAAGACCCGGTCGTAGATTTCGATAGAATTACATACATCAAATAAAAACTCCCCTTTCGGGGAGTTTTTTAATCGATAGAGAATTTACAATTCTTTTTCTTTGGAAAGATCGCATAGTAGACCGGAACCGTAAGGAAGACAACCCAACCGGGATGCCAGAGATTATAGAAAAAACCAAGTCCCAAAAAGACGATTACGGCAAGGAACGGATAACCGAACTTGTGAAAATCGCGCTTGACAACGGCGGTAATAAAGGAGTCGATGACCGGGACGAGGAGAAAGACCATCCAGGCTGGATGCCAGCTGCCAGTGAGCGATCCGATCAGGATAAACGCGATAAAGGCTAGAACGCCGAGCGGAAGACGCTGGAACAGGTTTTTGCGCTTATCATGGAAATCGGACCAGTCTTCCCAATTGGTATAGTCGTCAGCTTTTTCGTCTTCGCCGATTGGACCGCCGCCTACCTTGGTCTTATACTTTCCGTCGGAATCCTTTACATAGACCTTGTCGCCGTCAACATGAACTTCGCATTCATTGTCTTTTACATGGATTCCTTTCCAGCTGACATTAACCTTGGAACCGTCCTTGTCTTCAACATGAATCCCATCCCATCCGATATGAACGACTTCCTTGCCGTCCTCGAAATGAATACCACCATTTCTGCCCTTGTCGCTATTCGTTTGCTCTTCGGCAGAATCCGTTTCGTCATCGTCGTTGAAATCAATATGATAATCGTAGGTTCCGCGCTGATTTTCCGAATCTGAATCAACTTCGGGAAGTTCCTTCTCGGAATTGAGTAAATCGTCAAGAGATACGCCGTAAAGTTTCGCAAGCGTAATCAGGTTGTCGGTATCCGGGGAGGCTTCAGCCCGCTCCCATTTGCTGACGGCCTGACGGCTGATACCGAGTTGTTCGGCGAGGCTTTCCTGTGAATATCCAAATTTTTTTCTTAGCGCAGCAAGTCTGCTAGCAATAGAAACGTTCATAATTAAGATCCCTTCCTGTTAATATGACTCATATAGATTGTCGTCTAAGAATCATACAATATCCGAAATATTTCCGGTTGATCAGTCCGGTGTTCCGCGGCTTTGATGATTTGATTATAGGATAAAGCTGCCGGTTGCGCTATACATTCCCGCAACTAACGGTTGCATTTTACGAAAAAGTCCTTGTTTTATACGTTTTTTAGCAGAATCCGACTTAGCCGATCGAAAAAAGACGATTTCCATTTTCTGTTGCAAGGTTGATAATTTCCTGAGCAGAATAGTCGGGCCTGATCTCAGCGATAACTTCAGCGGTGTAAGGAATCATGTCGGAACGGCAGATTTCATTACGTAGCCCGGCGGGTGAAAGATAAGGGCAATCTGTCTCGACAAGGAGGCGGTCCATCGGTACCATAGCGAGAGTTTCCCGTTCGTTTTTTGCGTTTGAATAGGTGACTGCGCCGCCGAATCCAAGATAGAACCCAAGATCAAGAAGTTTTTCCGCCGCTTCCGGGGTTCCGGAGTAGCGATGGATAACCCCTTTCGGGCGATATTCGCGCAGCATGGAGAGGATATCGTCGTGGGCGTCTCGGTCATGAATGATTACCGGTAGATCAGAGGAAAGAGCAAGTTCAAGCGATCGGGCAAATACATGCCGTTGTGATGCGCGTTCAGAAAAATCATAAAAATAGTCTAAGCCAATTTCACCAACAGCGATGACCTTAGGAAGAAGAAGGAGTTCTTTGATCCGTTCCTCCCATCCGTCGGCAACATACTGAGATTCGTGCGGATGAATTCCGGCAGAGGAATAAAGAAACGGATACTCCGCGGCGAGCTCGGCGGAATAGACGGAGGTTTCTTCATCTGAACCGCAGTTAAGTATTCGGAACACACCGAGTTCCGGCATTGCCGACAGAGTCGCATGCCGGATCAAATCAAACTTCGGATGGTCGTAGTGAGCGTGGGTATCAAAGATATTGGTATACATTTCGCTTCCTCTTGATCAATAATACGCCCATTGTAACATAGGATACTTAGGGATTCAAAAGAAACGCTGAATGGACGATTTGGAAATTCAAATGAAAAACCCGGAGAGAAATCCTCTCCGGGCAAACTGCTGTTTCTTACTCTTTAAGCTTAAACTGCTTTACAAGAGATACGAGCATGTTGGCTTGGCTGCTCAGCTGTTCGCTCGATGCGGCGCTCTCTTCGGCGGTAGCCGAGTTTTCCTGAACAACTTCCTGAATCTGCTCGATGTTAGTATTGACATCTCGAATGTCTGCGTTTTGGACTTCCGAGGCCTCGGAGATCGAGGAGACGATGCGGCCGCTCTCTTCGATGCTTTCAATAATCCGGCTGAGAGATTCGGAAGCGGAATTTGCGATCTGAACCCCAAGCTCAGCTTTCGAAACGCTGTTGTCGATCAAAGAGGCGGTCTCCTTCGCCGACTCGGCGCTCTTTGCCGCAAGGTTTCGGACCTCTTCGGCAACAACGGCAAAGCCTTTGCCATGTTGTCCGGCGCGGGCGGCTTCGACCGCTGCGTTTAGAGCGAGAATGTTTGTCTGGAACGCAATGTCTTCGATCATGTTGATGACACGGGCAATGGCCTGGCTTGCCTCGTTGATGTCGTTGACAGCATTGACCATGTCCTGCATTTGCGCGGCACTTTGCTGTGCGTCGGATTGAATTCCGGTAGCAAGCTTTGCGGCCTGATTTGCCATTTCTGTATTGGTCTCGGTCTGATCCGCAATATGTTCGACTGAAGCGGCAATAATCGACATCGTTGCCGCCTGTTCGGTTGCCCCTTGGGCAAGCGATTGGGCGCCGTCGGCGATCTGCGTTGAGGCTGAAGAAACCTGAGAAGCACTCTCCATAATTTCGTTAAACATGATATTGAGGCTGTTAACTGTCTTTTTGATCGCAATGCCCATCGTGTCGTTCTCAGAACGCGGGGTTACGTTAACGCTGAGATCACCTTCAGAAAGCCTGGAAAGGATATCAACCTCTTCGTTTGTGCTCTCGATCATCTCGCGGAAGGAGTTGGCAAGTTCTCCAATTTCATCATTAGAATGAATATCCAGTTTTACTTCCATGTCTCCCGTAGCAATTTGACGGGATGCTTCAGTTAGGGCGTTGATTGGATTGCCTACTCTGCGCTTCAGGTAATAATAACTTAGGGCACCAAAAATGCAGCTGTACGCAAGAATAATAAATATGCTGCGCACCCCGAAAGTATTAGAAGCCTCAAAAACACGATCGATATTCATGTCAACACCGACTGCGGCAATAACGTTGTTGTCGTCATCCATGATGGGAGCGAACCCGCTTACCAACTTACCATATCCTTCAGAGGTATAGACACTGGAAGCTCTTGGCTGACCGTCCCGAATTGTCTCGAATATCTCTTCTGAGAAATAATCGAGAGCGTCCGCCTCTCCGAATAAACTTTCTGGAAATGGGGACTCTGGGCTATATCCTTCCATAATGTACCGTGCGACATCGGAGTATTCTGCATCAATCATATATAGGTAGCTGATATCCATGCTGTTGCGCGCTTTGTCGAATCCTATTTTGACTTCATTCCAATAGTCGTCGACTTCGCCGCTTTCAATACAGGCTTTCATCCGGTTTCCGTCGATAGAGGTTGCTATAGAAATGGCAACATACTCTGCGGTTTCGGCTGCAGCATTCATCGTATCGGTTCTGTGCATTAAAAATCCGATCAATCCGACTGAGATACAGCTTACAAGAATGAATGCGAGCGTCATGAGAAAGACTCATTTTGCGATGGATGTTTTTTTTGATTCCTTCATTCGGTATTCCCCCGATACATTTTTTTACTATTCTATTATAAAGGAAAATGTGAATTTTGCAAGTGAAATGTGATTGGGAATGTTAAAGACGAAATACGCCAAACGCTCGCGGAGACGATTTATGCGAGATATTTGGGTGTTTCTGCATAGCTTTGTTAACAGCAATTCTACTCTCAAATTCAGATCTCAATTTCCTTTTGAAAATCGAGAGAATGAAGGCAAAAAATGAGTGGTTGACATTAGAGTTAGCATATGCTAACATTGCAGTTGTTAGAGGTCTTCTGATATTCTGGGCCGACGCCTAAATACGGAATTTTTATAACGGAAAAGGAAGTCTCATTATGCTGACGTTAAAAGATTTGAAGATAGGTCAGA
>CAZGYK010000025.1:11618-13965 GCA_964530485.1 uncultured Oscillospiraceae bacterium | reverse complement strand
GAGGTAGTAAAAAAAGAGCCCCAAGCGGAGGCTCCTGTTGCTTCGCTTGAAATCGAAACGCCACAAGAGGAAACGAAGCCGGACCAAAACTCCGGTCCACCTGACGGCTTTGTCTATTACGAATCCGCCGCCGGACGAATCCGTTTTCTTTACCCTCTGGATTGGCGGATCGAAACCCCCGGTTTCAATTCTTCCGGAAGTCTTGAAAACTACGGGATAAGCGATGAATTCGTTTCAAAAATCATTTCGGAAAACGAAGTCACCTTCTATGATGACGCGCATGCAAGCGATACGTTAAATGCGCTGATGGTAATGGGGTTTGCTTCCAGCGATGGGCATACCATCAAAACGCTCTCTACTCGGGAAACCCTTGAACGATTCCAAGCCAACCATGAAGAATTCTATTCCGATATCGAGGGATTCCGTTGGCTTTCAATTCCCCAGCTCAAGCAGTTCAACAAGAATAAAGCCATCTATTATCATTACCAACTTACCGATTTTGAAGGAGAAACCGTTACCCTGACCGATATCATCCTGATCAACGAAAAAACGCGTTACGAGTTCTCTTACGGACATCCGGGTGAATCTGGAATAGAAGAAATCGACAGTATGCTGGAAATCATTTTCGGATCGGTTGAATACTTCTAGGAACGGTAAATATATTGAGGTGACTATGGGCTTTTCCCTTACAAAACCCGAAGCGCGCCGTATGATACTTCTTAAGCAAGGCCTTTTGGGTGAAAACCGTTTTTCGGGAAAGGACGGCATACTCCGGTTTATTGAACAGGCGGGGTGTGTTCAATATGACCCGATTGATATCTGTGGCAAGAATTCGGAGCTTGTTCTCAATTCACGCGTAAAAGGCTTCAACAAGAATATGCTTTCCTCGATTCTCTATGAGGATCGCATGTTGGTCGATTATTTCGACAAACTCCTTTCGATTATCGCAATAGAAGACTGGCCAAATTTCTCGCGAACCCGCGGTTATTTTCAGGAGAAAGTTCGAAGCAAAGATGCAATCCAACGCGTATCCGAAGAAATTAAGAGTGCTATACAAACGCGCGGGCCGGTTTCATCAAAAGATCTCGATCACAACGAAAAGGTTGATTGGTTCTGGGGAAATACCCGCCTTTCGCGCGCCGCTCTCGAAGCGATGTATTATTCGGGGGAACTAGTTATACATCATAAAAATCGGTCCATCAAATACTACGATCTCGCCGAAAACCAAATCCCTTTGAATCTTTTATCTCTAAGCGATCCCCATCCCGAAGAAAGTGATTACCATGAATGGCATCTTCTCCGCCGAATCGGCGCAGTCGGGCTTCTTTGGAACCGCGCCTCGGACGCTCTACTCAGCGTTAGGGGAATGAAGGCGCCGGCGCGAGCAAAAGCGTTTTCTTCTCTGCTCGAAAAGAGGAAGATCCTTTCTCTTGAAGTAGAGGGAATCCGGGATTCGTTCTACTTTCGCTCCGAAGACCTCTCGTTTTTGGATCAGGCAACCGGTAACGAGAAATTAAAACCGAGAACCGAATTTCTTGCCCCTCTAGACAGTTTTCTCTGGGATCGAAAGCTGATAAAAGCGTTGTTTGATTTTGATTATACCTGGGAAATCTATACTCCGAAGGAGAAACGGAAATTTGGCTATTATACCCTTCCGATTCTCTCCGGCGACCGTCTGGTCGGCCGAATTGAACCGGTTCTCGACCGGAAACATTCTACCCTTTTCGTTAACGGACTTTGGTTTGAAAAGGATATTCGGCCGACATCAAAACTGCTAAGCGAAATTGAGCGAACCTTAAAGCGCCTCGCTTCCCTAAATGGTGCCTCTTTTGAGGAACGTGATCTAAAAGAGCTGATAAATGAGGATAAGTAGCGCTCTTCTTTATCTTTTGAAGAAATGTTATAAGCTTCGAACAACTTTCAAAACGCAAAACTCTGTCTCTCGTATCATGTTCATTTTGGCATGTCACAAAATTGGACATCACAAGGCTTAGTCGCTGCCAACTACGCATCGGCCGCCCTCTTTGAAAATTAGAATATCACTTAAGGTTTTCATATACCGGCTATGATATCCCCGAATCGATGAACGCTCTATCCCTTCGTTATACTCAACTTTAGGAGGATTCAACATGGTCTGCCCGAGATGTAACAGTACCCTTGTCCAAGTCCAAGCTGTTCCGATTACCAAACAGCGCGGATGTCTTCTAACTCTGTTTTACATTTTTCTGCTTTTTGTCCCGATTATCGGATGGATTGCGCTCTACCTGCTAATTCGAGGAAAGAAAACAAAAGTGAAATCGATTGCTGTCTGTCAAACCTGCGGACATCAATGGGCATTATAAAGGAG
>CAZGYK010000025.1:5324-11608 GCA_964530485.1 uncultured Oscillospiraceae bacterium | reverse complement strand
AATATCTGATGATCATCAAAGTAAAGCCGGAGCACCGCGAAGACTATATTGAAATCCACAAAAATCCCTGGCCGGAAATGCTGAAGGCAATCCGAGACGCAGGATTCTATAATGAAATCATCTGGTATTTCGAGGATCAGTCAATTATCTATCTTGAATGCGACGACCATGACGAGGCAAATGCAAAACTGCGCGCTACGGAAGTCTGTAAAAACTGGGACATTGAAATGAAACCCCGTTTTGCGGCTGAACCAGTTATGCCGGAAAAAATCTTTGACTTAAACCAGCAGCTAAATGGTCAGCTTCTTCCTGATTAGTTTTTTCGATGATTCAATCGTTCAATGTACAGTCGATGGCATGATCTATCGCTGAATCAACTCATATCTCATGCTGCGACACCAAGTTCTTTACCTCTTTCTATGAACCAGACGAAATTTGATGATAAAAACCCCGATTGTCAAATGACAATCGGGGTTTTTATCTGGCTCATTATATTTCGAACATCACATTGTCTATCAATACTGAGTAGCATAGAATGATCTATTCATATCATCATAGCATCATTCCTCCATTTTTCGCTCAAATTCTCCCGTAATCTACCGAAATGGTCTGATGATAGGATCAAATCAGCAATAGATCACCCAATGTTCCTTCTTATTTCGAGTAATGATCACCAAAAGTAAATGGATATACCATATAATTTATCAATCATCTAACCTAGACATGATATGATGATATGATCCTATCATCATATCGAACGATATTAACAAAAAATCGGACAATTCATTGTCCGATTTTTCGTACTCATCCTATTTTTTTGGCCAATATCCTCGTTTTCAAATGCATCAAATTTCGTTTCTGATAATTGCATATTTTGGTCTTGATATCTCATCTTCCATCATTACTTGACAACACTAAATGCCGTATACAAAGGGTTTGTTTGATTGTTGTCCCATTATTCGTACACTAATTGCATCTGTGAAATATTGTTACTTTTTGCTCTCTATTGCAGTGATTCGATGAAATTGGTCAAAGTTGATTGCCAACGGCGCCTGTTTTGGAAATTCGGCAATGAGCGAACCATCTTCGTAGAAAAACGGTGTCTGATTGTAAAATAAAAAACCCTCTACAAGAAGCTTATGATCGGAAACTGTCTGTTGCGCAAGGTGCATAACTGTAGGTACAAAGACATCGATCTGTATCGGAGCAAACACATCCCGGGGAACCAGCTCGAATATGACGAAGACAGCGCCGGTCTCATGGGGACAGCGATAGACACAACCAGGCGTTTTTGAAATCAATGCCGCTACCGACGAAAGAGAAAACCCATTATAGACCTGCGACAGCTCAAATTGAGGTTCATAGAGCGCCTCAAGATTGTTTTCGTCTCCAAAACGCATTAGAATTTCTGAAAGCCTTAACGTCTCATCGTTTTCAATACTGTTGTTTGACCAGCCCCAAAGCCAGGTATTCGTCGCGTAGGATTCTGTCCCGATAACCTGAAACGGATACCGCTCGGATCCAAACATCAAAAGACCCGTCTCAAAATCAATATACCAGTCCCGCCCGCGGACAACTGAATCTCCTGCGCGCTTCTGCGTCACGGTAGACCAGCCGATTCCTGCAGAAAACAGTTCTACAAAATTACTTTTGTCGATCGATATTCCGCTCGTAAAAATATCCGGCTTCTCGAGCGCCGGCGACTCACGATAACGCTTGAAAGTTGACATGCTGTCTTACGCGTCCTCCTATGTTGGGGTAGGGGGTGGCTGCGTGATCCCGAAGATGCCTCTGTCACTTTATCTAACAATAATTATAACATAAAAACAGGCTGCATAGCAGCCTGTTTTGCGCGTTTTTTGCTATTTTCCTAAGAGCGATTCATTGAAGTTTTCGAGCTTAAACTCTTTAGCTACCGCCCGAAGCTCATCATCCGATATATTTTGCATAATCGGCTTTCCGGTAGCGAGTGTGCGAAGATAAATATCCGCCGATTTTTCAATTGTATGCATCAGGCCGAACGCAAGATCAAAGGTCGGTCCGCTGACAAACATTCCGTGATGCGCCCAAACAACCGCGTCAAACGTCTTCATCAATTCGCTTGTCAACTTCGCAACTTCGGTTCCTCCTGGCATCATCCATCCAACTACGCCAACACCGGCCGGAAAAACAATCGGACACTCGGTAATCGTTCTCCAGAGTACGTTGGTGAAATCTTTCGACGTCAAAGGAAGGATAAACGTCATCGATATAATCGCCGGAGGATGCGCATGATAGATCACGCGGCTCTCCCCGCCGGACGCTTCTTTCTTTACGCTGTGGTTGAGGATATGGCTCGGGAACTCGCTCGTCGGCTTTCCGCCTTCCGAAAGACCCCAGACAATCCGGTAGCTGTCTCCTTCTTCGCTGATCTCTACGATTCCGAAAGAGTTTTCTGCGTCAATCTCAACATTCCGGAAATACTTGCCTGCTCCGGTTGTAATAAAGAACTCTCCGGCGAGGTTCTTCGCCGTTACGCCCATATCGATCCATTCGCCGTCATAATCGAAGTACAGGCTACATTCCTCCGCCTCTTCTTCGGTCATACGGTAGGTCAAATTTCCCGCGTTGCGCTCATGCCAGCCCTGTTGCCATGCGTCGTCGCACATTTTGATATAGTCTTGAATTACGCTTGCATCCAGCATGCTCATATTCAGTTCCTCCTCAATCAAGTTAAATTAACGTTTGCTCAAAACATCTTTTTCGTATTGTTGAATCACTTTGAACCAGCTCTCGCCTGCCGGCACTCCCTCGGTTTCACACCAATGCTCCCAGACGGTTCCGAACGGCAGCGTTTTCAGCTCTTCCTGTAGCATCAGGAGCTCGGTAAATTCGCTGTTATTCTGGAGCGCCTGAAGCCGCTTATTCGGCTGAAGAAGGGCATATAATAGCGCCTTTTGCATATTTCTTGTTCCGATGACCCACGCCGCAACGCGGTTGATCGCCGCATCGAAGAAATCAAGTCCGATCAATGCCTTATCAAGCGCCCCATTCCGCACGATCTCTTTCGAGAGTTCCTTGAGTTCGTCGTCGAGACGGACAACATGGTCGGAGTCCCAGCGGATCGGACGAGAAACGTGAAGCGGAAGTTTATCGAAATAACAGAGCATACTCGAAATCTTTTCGCTTACAACCTCGGTCGGATGGAAATGTCCGGTATCTAGGAGATGATAAATTCCCGGTCTGCTGGCCGCGTAGTTGAGATAAAACTCGTTGCTTCCTACCGTAAACGCCTCAACGCCGATTCCAAACAATTTACACTCTACCGTATCAATGACGCCGTCGAGCTTTTCAGCAAAAATTTCGTCTAGGCTTTTGATAAGGCGAAGCCTTGGACCCATACGGTCTGCCGGAATGTCCTTATAGCCGTCCGGAATCCAAATATTGTTGACAACGTCGCTGCCCAACTCTTTCGCAAAATAGGCGGCTATTCTTCTGCTCTGGATCCCGTGACGAACCCAGAACGAGCGCACCTCTTCGTCAGGGCTGCTGAGCGTCAGGTTGTCCTTGAGCATCGGGTGGCTGAAAAATGTTCCGTTAAAGTCAATTCCAAGGTCCCGCGATTTCGCGTAGTCTACCCAGCCTTTGAAATGATTCGGCTGTAGCTTATCCCGCTCGACAATTTCGTCGGTAATCGCATAGGTCATATGAAGACTGATGCGCTTTTTTCCACCGATCAATGAAATCGCCTTGTCAAAGTCCATCATCAACTGTTCCGGGGTTGTCGCTTTGCCGGGGTAATTCCCCGTTGCCTGAATTCCGCCGGTCATGGGGCCCCTGTTTTCGAAACCGGTAATATCGTCCCCCTGCCAGCAATGAATGCTGATCGCCTTGCCGGAAAGCGCCTTTAACGCTCCATCAACATCAACGCCGAGCGCCTCATAGCGTTTTTTTGCCTCTTCATAAACTCCCATATGTACCCCCCTATATTTTGATTCGCTGTTTTTCTTCGCTGTATGCTATGTTATTTGAACTTCACAACACCTTTTCTTGATCTTACTTTCTAAAGCCCTAGGACGCCCCTGAAAGCTCCATTATGGAAGAAACGTCTTTACTTCGAAGGTTTTTGCGACCGCATCGCGAGCCTCGGACAGATCTTTAAACTCTCCGCCGGCGATCATCTGCGCGAGCAAGTTCCCAATCGCCGTTGCCTCGGTCGGTCCGGCGATTACCGGAAGACCTGTCGCTTTTGCGGTCAGTTCATTCAAATAGCTGTCCTGACTTCCTCCGCCGACAATATTGATCTCGGAAAACGTCTTTCCGGTAATTGTCTCAAGATTACGAATCCCGTTCGCGTAACATTCCGCAAGACTCCGGTAGATACAATAAAGCGTCTCCCCAAGCGTTTTCGGAAGCGGTTTTCCATCTCTCGAGAGGACTTCCTCTACGGCGTCTGCCATATTTTTCGGGGCGGTAAATGCCTTGTCGTTGACGTCTACGATCTCCTGATACCCCGCTCCGCCCCGAGCCATATCGGCGATATCCCCGTAAGAATAGATCTTCCCGGTATCTCTTCTGACCGATTGGATCATCCAAAGACCCATATAGTTTTTCAAATAGCGGTAGCGGTAGTCGTAACCGCCTTCATTTGTAAAATTCGCCTTGCGCCCCGCTTCAGTAATTAACGGCTCCATTCGCTCAATTCCGAGCAAGCTCCATGTCCCGCTCGACAAATAAACGGCGTTCCCGCTTTTTGCCGGGACAGCCATAAATGCGCTTCCCGTATCATGCGTTGCCGGAAGAAGAACCTCACAATCAAATCCGACCTTCCCTACGGTATCGGAACTGAACGACCCTACCGTCGAACCGGGTTTGCTGATCGGAAGAAACATCTCTTTCGGAAACCCAAGCTGTTCAATCAGCTCAAAATTCCAATCTTTTTTCCATGCATCGAGAAGCGCCGTAGTCGACGCGTTGGTATACTCCGTTCTCTTTACCCCTGTCAAAAGGTAGTTGAGATAGTCCGGGATCAAAAGCATCGTCTTCGCACGTTTCAGACTGTCCGGGCTTTGTTTTTGAATCGCCATCAACTGGTAGATCGTATTGAACAAAAATTTCTGGATTCCGCTTTTTTCATACTGTTTTTCAAACGGCAAAATCCGTTCAATGATTTCATCCATCCCGTCGGTACGGGAATCGCGATAGGAAACGGTATCCCCAATTACCCGGTCGTCGGCATCGAGCAGAACAAAATCAACACCCCAGGTATCAATCCCGACTGTCTTCGGCTTAGAGATTTCTCCCGAAACCCGGATTCCCTCTAAAACATGGGCATAGAGATCCATAAGATCCCAACAAAGATGCCCGTCCCGCTCTAAAAGGTGATTGTCGAAACGGTAGGTTTCCTTAAGATGGATTCTCCCGTCTTCAACATACCCAAGTATATGGCGGCCGCTGCTTGCGCCGATATCTATCGCAAGATATGCGTTCATTGCTCTCCCCCGGATTCATGATCTATGTTCTACTAAATGAAAACCCATCCTGAAAACTTAAAAGCGCACCAACCTGTCCGCGAGATGCGCCGAAAGCCGGGCTCAACACCGTTCGTTGTGAATTCTGTCTTTGCGCGGAACCGGATTTGTCTTGATCTCAGAACGGTGAATACTATTTTCTTTAAACCCTATCTATTAGTATAGAGAACTCCGGGCAAAAAGAAAAGACGTGAAACGAAATTCACGTCCTTTTTCTATTCTATGGTCAGTGAAAACGCGTTGTTGGACGCCTTTTCAATTTTTTCCTCCGGAATTGAAAGGAAAATATCGGTCAATTCACGGTCAAGTTGCGTGCCCTTGATCTCTTCCATAATCGCCCGCGCATCGGCATAACTGCGCCTATTGCGGTAAACCCGGTCGGTAAAAATCGCGGAAAAGGTATCTACAATAGCAATCATCTTACTCTCTGTTGAGGTGTTTTCCGGCAACACGTGATAGTACCCGTTTCCGTCTGCGCGCTCATGATGATGCATGATGATGTCTCCAACGCCGCTGTAAGAGGTGTTTTCGAGAATTTTCTTCCCCTTTCTCGGATGGTCCTCAATAATCTCTCGTTCTTCGCTGGTCAATTTTCCCGGTTTATTCAAAACGGAATCCGCGATCCCGTTCTTTCCGATATCATGCAGGATCGCCGCGTCAGCTAAATCTCCGAAATCAACAGTCGCTTTAATTTTTTTGGGGAGATATTCATAGAATAGTTTGACAAGGTTTAGCGCATGTACCGAATGGCCTCGCGTATAGGGGTCTTTCGCC
>CAZGYK010000025.1:0-5314 GCA_964530485.1 uncultured Oscillospiraceae bacterium | reverse complement strand
TCATAACAAGCTCGTCTGTCCGATCCTCAACCGTCTTAGACATTCTCATCTGAACCAAGCTCGATACCAGAGCAAAAATCGAGCCGAAGAAAAATACAGCCGAAATCAACAGGTCAAAATCCGTAAGATGATCGACAACGAAAAAGCTGAATCCGAGTACCAAATATCCAATGAAGAAAAAGATCATTAGAAGCATGCTGACAAAATAAATCGTATCGCTGAACACCTTCTTGTTCTGTGTCGCCAGACGAAGTGATATCAAAAGTCGATAATAATGAATAATCCCTGCCGCAAGAAAAGCTGCGCCGATAAAAACCCCGGCTATGCATAACGCTCTCATGTTTTGTCCCAAACCTATTCTGTCCAAATATTTCCTGATACTCGCTATTGGTTTGTGAATATCATAACATATTAAAACAAGAAAAAATATATGGGAAAAAAATAAAGTGTTTCGAAAATAAAAATTCAAATTCATTGAATAAAATTTCATGTGTAATATTTTTTGGTCATGGTATAATGAAAAAAAACGGAGGTCTCGTTTATGAAAGTTTTGCTTGTCAACGGCAGTCCGCACGCAAAGGGCTGTACCTTTACCGCCTTAGAGGAAATTGCCGGATCGCTCGAAAAAAACGGAATCGAGTCCGAGATATTCCATATCGGAACCGAACCCGTGCGCGGCTGTGTTGCCTGCCTTGCCTGCCGCAAAACCGGAAAATGTATTTTTGACGACGACTGCGCGAACAAACTCGCCGAAAAAATGGCGAAAGCCGATGGAATCGTCCTTGGTTCTCCGGTCTATTACGCCGGGCCGAATGGCGCGCTCTGCGCGCTCCTAGACCGCGTCTTCTATTCCTGCCCGAAAGAAAAATTTGCGCATAAGCCCGCAGCCTCTATTGTCAGCTGCCGAAGAGGCGGGGCATCTGCGTCGTTCGACCGGCTCAACAAGTATTTTACCATTTCTAATATGACCGTTGTCGGTTCTTCTTATTGGAACATGGTACACGGTCTCAATCCAGAACAGGTTAAGCAAGATCTTGAAGGTCTCCAAACGATGCGCAACATCGGCGAAAATATGTCCTACATTCTGAAGGCGATGGACGCATCAAAAGAGAGCATCCGTCCAAATTCTCCGGAGCCGTCAATTGCAACCAACTTTATCCGGTAGGTGTCGTATGAAAATCGTAATTATCGACGGGCAGGGAGGTCGCCTTGGCCAACTGCTCGTTACCACGCTCAAAGAACGTTTTCCCAATCAGGAGCTCATCGCTGTCGGAACCAATTCAATCGCAACCTCCGCTATGTTGAAATCTGGGGCTGACGCCGGAGCAACCGGAGAAAATCCTGTTATTGTCAACGCGCGGGACGCCGATATCATTGTCGGACCGATCGGAATCCTGGCTGCCGATTCCCTTCTCGGAGAAATAACTCCCAGAATGGCGGTTGCCGTTGGTAAAAGCGCCGCTCAAAAAATCCTGATCCCGGTCAGCAGGTGTAACAATACTGTCGTCGGTGCCGAGGCGCTTTCCCTCTCCGAAATGGTTGGGCGCGCAATCCTGACAATTTCCGCTTATTTGGAATAAGTTGTCTTTACAAACCGCAAAGATTTCGTTACACTATAATTAACCGTCGGCTGAAGCCGATATCCCGTTCAGAATTATGCAATATACCGCGAAATAATTGCCTTTCCAAGAGAGGCCGTTGTTTTCGCGGTTTTTTCATCTCGAAACATTGCTTCAAAAATAGAAAAGAGGTAGGATAAGCATGAAACATCGGCAACTCACAAATTTAATACTTTCGGCAATTTTTCTTTCCGTAGCCCTGCTGTTACCATTTTTGACCGCCCAAATCCCCGAGATCGGATCCATGCTCTCTCCGATGCACATCCCCGTTTTGATCTGCGGCTTTGTCTGCGGCTGGAAATACGGCGGTATCGTCGGTTTTATCGCCCCGCTTCTTCGTTCGATGCTCTTTGGAATGCCGCCGATTTTTCCGGTAGCGATTGCGATGGCTTTTGAATTGCTGGCCTATGGGATTCTTGCCGGCATCTTATATCAGGTTCTTCCGAAAAACTACGGTACTCTCTATCTCTCTCTGATTCTTTCCATGGTTGGCGGCCGCGTTGTTTGGGGTGGCGTCATGGCGATGATTTCAACGATTTTCGGCTTCCCGTTTACCTTTGAAGCGTTCCTCGCCGGCGGGTTTATCAAAGCCGTCCCCGGCATTATCCTTCATATTGCCATTGTTCCTCCAATTGTCTACGCGATCAATAGAGCCAGAAATAAATCATCAACGATGGGAACCGTATGACCCTGAACCAACTCAAAAAAATCCTGCAAGACGCGTCGGAGGCTTATCCGCAAATGGAGCCCTCCGATTTTGTCAAGCTGATTTTTCAAGGTGCAAACGGTCCGGGACATATGATTTCCGACGAACAGGAAAGCTTTGACCGGCTTCTATTAGAATATCAATCCGCGACCCCAACCGGCCGTCTGTTTGACCCCGTTTCCGACCGCCTGATCCGGCTTCATCTTGGCAACGTAAAACGCGAGTATCCCCGGTTGTCTCCAAATACCCTCAACCGGTTTTTCTTTCTGACGGCCAACCAGTACAAGCCAAACGCTAGGCTTCTACAGCAACGCCTTCAGATTCTCAATAAACTCTCCGAGCAGGGAGAACTCCCGGTCAATTCAACCGAATTAAAAGCGTACCTCTCAAACTACCAAAGCGCAGGTTGTCCGCCAGTCAGCCACAGCGAAACCTATCGCGCTTTTTACCACCCGGCTTATCGTGTGATCGACCGGCAATTCCTGCTGTTTTTACCGCTTTTCGAAGCGATAGACCGCGCGCTGGAAAACCGCGCCTTTGTCAACGTCGGCGTAGACGGACGCTGTGGGTCAGGAAAATCGACACTTGGTGTGATGTTGCGGGACGTATACGGCGGGAATCTCATCTCGGCGGATGACTTTTTTCTTCCAAAAGAACTCCGGACAACCGAGCGCCTCTCGGCTCCCGGCGGCAACATCCATTACGAGCGATTTCTCAAGGAACTTTCTCCGCTCAAAGAGAATCAATCGCTTTTTTACCGCGTTTTCGATTGCTCGACGATGAACTATGCTGAAACAGTCGCCGTCTTGCCAAAGCCGGTCAATATCATTGAGGGATCTTACTGTCTGCGCCCGGATTTTCAACACCTCTACAACCTCAAAGTCTTTTTAACGGTCAACCAGGCAGAACAACGACGCCGTATCTCAAAACGTAACGGAGAAGATATTTTAAAGGTTTTTGTCGACCGTTGGATCCCGATGGAGGAAGCGTATTTTGAGAAATTTCAAATCCAGTCCGCTGCTGATTTCGTTTTTGATACAGGCAAAAAATAACCGAGTATTTCGCGATTTTCATCATAAAAAATGGTAATAAAAAAAGAACCGGCCAAAGCCGGTTCTTTTCATTACTTCAAGTCTTAAATCCCGATAAACTCTTCTTTTAGGATCGCCTTCATCTTCGGTAGAATTCCAACCTTGTCAGGGCCAAGATGGCGGTAGTTTTGACACATATCATATCCGGGAATCACGTTTCCCTCTATCAAAACCGGGCCGTTTTTTGTTATCGCAACATCCCAGCCAACATATCGAATCTTTGGAAACCGCGTTGCTGAACGCTTGACAAGCTGTTCTGCTTCTGGATAAAACGGAATCTCAAAGCCGATAAATTCTGTTCCGCTCTTTGGGTGAACATCGTAGTATTCCCCTGTCTTGTCGCAAAATGCCGCCGCAGTAATTTTTCCATTTTCTCCGACCGGGCAATACATTCCTCCCGAAGAAATATTGTCGACAAAACTGCTCCCGTCGCTCATGCGTACCAGCGTGTAAAGCAAAAAAACCTCCCCGTCTTTTTCGATTGTCGTCATTCGAAGAGAGTTGATTGAGCTGTCCGAAAGGCGGTTCATATCCGGGTGTTGAACGATTTCCTCTTCAATGTCAAACTGTCGGTTCAGCTTAAGCTGGCCGAAGAGAGCTCCCTTGTCCGGTTCTCTTTCGATTTCGATCCGTTCAATGCCTTTTCCGCCAAACTGGTCAACCTGTTTCGCAAAAACAACCCGCTTATCGTTTAGAAATGTTCGAAACTCCGTTTCATTTGCGGTTTCGAGGTTGAGATAACCCCGCCCCAGCTCCTTTGAAAACCGTTTGTTGAACTCGAGTTTATTGTCAAATAAATCGCGCATTTCAACCGGGTTTAGCCTTCTTACCAGCGCGAGGTTCTGATTCATGGTCATAAAGGTTTTCCGGTGTGCTTTGTCTTGGTAGATAAACCCAAAAGTCAGATAGTCGAGATATCCGATCCCGTACCGGAGATAGCAAAAGACCATATCTAAGAAAATCCGGATCCCGGCCTTTCCCGATTCCTTTTTTACCAGCCCAACACATAAAAAGAGGCGTCCAAGACTGATAGACCGTATTCTCATAAAGGTATTTTTAATCTTTTGCATCGTTTGTCGCTTTTCCTTCCGGATGATATTCCTAATAGTATCGGATGTGCGTCCGAAAATCAATTCCCCTGATCAACCACCTATGGTTGATGTCCGGAATCGGGCTCGCGCTTATGTGTTATTCCTTTTCCCAATATCGCTTTTTACAGCATCCTGCTTTATTTCCCCAAATAATAAAACCGCCTCAAATGAGGCGGTTTTCGTTGTTCTTGTCATTTAGAATTCGAGCTTCTTTTCAATAAAAGCGCGAAGATCTTCGATCTTGATTCGTTCCTGTTCCATCGTGTCCCGGTCGCGAACGGTAACACATCCGTCGGTCTCGCTGTCAAAGTCGTAGGTAATACAGACCGGGGTACCGATTTCGTCCTGGCGGCGGTAACGCTTACCGATAGAACCGCTCTCGTCGTAATCTACCATAAAATATTTCGAAAGCTCTTTCTTAATCTCTTTTGCCTTTTCGAGCTTCTTGCTCAACGGCAGAACGCAGGCTTTATATGGCGCAAGCGCGGGATGAAGACGAAGCACAACGCGGCTATCTCCTTCGCCGATTTCCTCTTCGTCGTAGGCATCGCAAAGGAAGGTCAAAAGCATACGCTCAACGCCGAGAGAAGGCTCGACAACGTGGGGAATATAGTGTTCGTTCGCTTCCTGATCGAAATAGGTCATATCCTTGCCGCTGTGGTCGGCATGCTGTTTCAGGTCATAGTCGGTCCGGTCGGCAACGCCCCAAAGCTCGCCCCAGCCAAACGGGAATAAGAATTCGATGTCTGTTGTCGCGTTGCTGTAGTGGGAAAGCTCTTCCTGCTCGTGGTCGCGAAGTTTGATATT
>CAZGYK010000024.1:9786-14505 GCA_964530485.1 uncultured Oscillospiraceae bacterium | reverse complement strand
TGTCGAGTCCGATGAGGGCGTAATTCTATGGTAAGGCGCGTCAAGACCGCGGTTATGGTGAGCGGATCGGGGAGTAATCTTCAGGCGCTGATTGATGCCGAAAAGCGCGGCGAGATGCCGCATGTCGACCTTGCTTTAGTTGTAAGCAGCAAACCGGGAACCTACGCTTTAGAGCGGGCAAAACAGAATGATATTCCCGCAGTCGTCGTTGAGCGGAGAAAGTATAAGAACGACGTCGAAGGGTTTGAAGATGAGTTGATGCCGTATTTGGTCGAACATGAAATAGAGTTTATTATTCTAGCCGGATTTTTAACGATATTTTCAGAATCGTTCACCAAACGTTTTGAGAATCGAATTATCAATGTTCACCCGGCGCTGATTCCATCGTTCTGCGGAAAAGGGTTTTATGGGCTAAAAGTCCATGAAGCAGCGCTTCAGTATGGCGTAAAGGTAAGCGGTGCGACGGTACATTACGCCAACGGAATTGTTGATGGTGGACAGATTATTCTCCAGAAGGCAGTAGAGGTAACCGAGGGGGATACCCCGGAAACGCTTCAGCGGCGGATTATGGAAGAAGCGGAATGGGTTTTGCTGCCGAAGGCGGCGGAACTTGTAGCAAAAAAGATTGCGGAGGTGGAATGATGCAGAGTCTTGAGAAATTGCTGGAAGGAAACAGTTACCCGGGTCGCGGGATTCTTCTTGGAAAATCAAAGGACGGCGAGAGTGCCGTTGTTGCTTATTTCATTATGGGCAGAAGCGAAAATAGCCGGAACCGCATCTTCCAAGAAGACGGAAAAGGAATTCGGACAAGGGCGCATGATGAGAGCAAGATGACCGACCCTTCGCTGATTATCTATTCTCCGGTTCGCGTCTGCGGAAATATCCTGATTGTCACCAACGGGGATCAGACCGATACAGTCTATGATTTTATCCGAAACGGAGACTGTTTTGAAGAGGCACTTCGCACCCGCTGTTTTGAGCCGGATGCGCCGAACTTTACGCCGCGCATCAGCGGGATGATTGATCTCGCCGACGGCGGCTATGTCCTTTCGATCCTAAAAGCCGACGGGAAGGATCAGCCGGATTGTGTGCGCTGTTTCTACGAATACTGTGTTGCAAATCCCGGAGAGGGGCATCTTATTCATACCTACAGCGGTGACGGGGATCCTCTTCCGTCATATTCGGGAGAACCGAAAAAGGTTGCAATTCCGAATTCGGCCGATGAACTTGCTGAGCTACTCTGGAAGAGCCTGGACAATGAAAACAAAGTCTCGCTCTTTGTTCGATATATCAATCTCTCGACGAAAGAAACCGAGTCAAGGATTATCAATAAGCACAATTAGGAGGCATCGCTATGAAGGAAATTCAGTTGAAATATGGATGTAACCCGAACCAGATTCCGGCGCGGATTTTTAGTGAGACCGATCTTCCGATTGAGGTCTTAAGCGGAAGACCGGGATATATCAATTTTTTGGATGCGTTTAACAGCTGGCAGCTCGTAAAAGAACTCGAGGAGGCTATCGGAATTGCTGCCGCGGCTTCTTTTAAGCATGTCAGTCCTGCGGGGGCTTCGGTAGGTACGCCGTTGTCCGATCTTGACCGAAGGGTATTTTTTACCGGGGAAGGTGAACTCTCTGAAGTTGCCGCTGCCTACGCGAGAGCAAGAGGTGCCGACCGGATGTGCTCTTTTGGGGACTTTATTGCGCTTTCTACAGAATGTGACGAAAGCTGCGCGCGCCTGATTCGCCGCGAGGTCTCCGACGGAGTGATCGCGCCTTCTTATACAAAAGAGGCGCTTGAAATTCTAAAACAGAAGCGAAACGGATCCTATAACGTGATCAAGATCGATAAAAACTATATCCCGAAGGCGATCGAACGCCGGGATGTGTTTGGAATTACATTTGAACAGGGCAGAAACGAAATCAAAATAGATGAAACGATGCTGAGCGAGATCGTAACCAAGAATAAGGAACTCCCGGAAAGCGCAAAGCGCGATCTGATCCTTGCGCTGATCGCATTGAAATACACCCAAAGCAACTCGGTTTGCTACGCGAAAGACGGACAGACTGTCGGCGTTGGCGCCGGACAACAATCCAGGATACACTGTACAAGACTTGCGGGAGATAAGGCGGATATCTTTCAACTTCGCCGTCATCCGAAGGTTTTGGAGCTTCCGTTTGTCGATAAGGTCGGAAGACCGGAACGGGATAACGCAATTGACGTCTATATTTCTCGTGACCCATCGAGCGTTATGGACGGGGACAATTGGAAGGGATTCTTCAAAGAAAAACCTGCAGTTTTGACAGAAGAAGAAAAGACAGAATTTCTTTCGAAAATCCGCGGGGTATCGCTTGGAAGCGACGCGTTCTTCCCGTTTTGGGACAATATTGAACGGGCACACAAAAGCGGCGTAGACTATGTTGTAGAAGCGGGCGGATCGGTTCGGGATGACCAGGTCATCGAGACAGCAGATAAATATGGAATGGTAATGGCGTTTTGTCATACAAGGCTGTTCCACCATTAGGGAAGGAAAGCGAGGGCACGGATGAAGATATTGGTAATAGGCGGCGGCGGACGGGAACATACAATCGTAACTTTTCTCAAAAAGAATTCGACCGTTGAACAAATATATACGATACCCGGAAACGCGGGAATCGCGATGCTTTCTAAGACAGCCGATATCAAGGCGACCGATATTGAGGCGATCACGGCGTTTGCGGTTGAAAAAGGAATCGATTTTGCCGTTGTAGCGCCAGATGATCCGCTTGTTCTCGGAGCGGTTGACGCGCTGAATGAAGCCGGGATTCCCTTTTTCGGGCCGAACAAGGCCGCTGCGATCATTGAAGGCAGCAAGGCGTTTGCGAAAGATCTCATGAAAAAATACGGAATTCCGACAGCGAAGTTTACCGTTTACGACAGCCACCACAAGGCGATGAAGTTTCTTGCGACCAATGACAATTACCCGATCGTGATCAAAGCCGACGGGTTGGCGCTTGGAAAAGGTGTTGTTATCGCAAATAGCAGGGATGAGGCGCTTGCGGCGGTAGATTCGATTATGAAAGAGCGCGTTTTCGGCGCAAGCGGAGATAGCGTTGTTATTGAAGAGTTCTTGACGGGTCCGGAGGTATCGGTCCTTTGCTTTACCGACGGAAAGACGATTAAACCGATGGTTTCGTCGATGGACCATAAGCCGGTATATGACGGAAACAAGGGTCCGAATACCGGGGGGATGGGGACGGTTGCGCCAAACCGGTATTATTCCGATGATATCGCCGAGCGCTGTATGAAGGAAATTTTTGTTCCAACGATGGAAGCGATGAATGAGGAAGGAAGAACCTTCAAAGGTTGCCTCTATTTCGGATTGATGCTGACAAAGGATGGGCCGAAGGTCATTGAATATAACTGTCGTTTCGGCGATCCCGAAACCCAGGTAGTATTGCCTCTTCTTGAATCTGATCTTCTGACTGTTATGCAGGCGGTCGCGGACGAAAAGTTGTCGGAGACCGAAGTACGGTTCAGCGACGGGTATGCCTGTTGTGTTGTTATGGCGTCCGGTGGTTATCCGGGAAAATATGAAACCGGAAAACCGATTGATTTTGGTGGCGCCGATTCTATGCCGGGTGTTTTGATTTTCCATGCCGGAACAAAGACCGTAAACGGACAAATTGTGACCGCAGGCGGCCGGGTTCTTGGTGTAACAGCGACCGGGAAAACAAGGGATGAATCGATTGAACTTGCTTACCGCGCAGTAGAAAAAATCCAATTTGAGGGGGCCTACTACAGAAAAGACATCGGCAGGATCTAATTCGCAGATAAAAAATCTATATTTTTTTGAGGTGGCAGATGGTATATCGGATTTATGTAGAGAAGAAACAGGAATTTGCAGAAGAGGCCAGGGCGGCTCTACGGGAAATCCAGTCGTTTTTGAAAATCGACGGAATCTCGGGACTTCGTATTGTGAACCGCTACGACGTAGAAGGCATTGACCGCGAAGTGTTCGAAAAGAGCAGAGAGTTGATTTTTTTAAGCCCGGTAATCGACGACCTGTTGGACGAAATACCGAAATCCGATTTTATGTTTGCGGTAGAATCTGTTCCCGGTCAGTTTGACCAAAAAGCGGCTTCTGCAGCGCAGTGTATCGCTTTGATTTCCAAACAGGAACGACCGCTTGTAAAGAGCGCCAGAGTCTTTTGTTTGACAGGATCAATCAGCGACAAGGAAATCGATATCATTAAAAAATATTTCATCAATGCGGTGGAATGCAGGGAGACCCAGCTCGACCCTTATGAAACGCTTGTTACCCATTATGAGGAACCGGGCGCGGTTGCGGTCTTAAATGGTTTTATTGCTCTCGACCGGAATGGGTTGATTGAGTTTTTGGACGACTATTCGCTCGCGATGGATATCGACGACCTAACGGCGACGCAGGACTATTTCAAAAAAATCAACCGCGATCCGACCCTTACCGAAATCCGCGTTCTCGATACCTATTGGTCGGACCATTGCCGCCATACCACGTTTATGACCCGGCTGACGGATCTTCAGTTTGAGGATGAGAATGTCAAGAAGAGCTTTGATCGCTATCTTTCCGTAAAGAAAGAGCTTGGGCGTGAAGAGAAGCCGGTAACGCTGATGGATGTTGCAACAGCCGGAATGCGGTATTTGAAAGAAACAGGAAAGCTCGATAAGATAAAAGAGCGTTTTGACAAAATACAAAAT
>CAZGYK010000024.1:0-9776 GCA_964530485.1 uncultured Oscillospiraceae bacterium | reverse complement strand
GAAAGCTCGATCGGCTTGATGAGTCCGACGAGATCAACGCCTGTACCGTTAAGACAAAAATCAAGGTTGACGGGGTTGAAGAGGACTGGCTTTTCCTCTTTAAGAACGAGACTCACAACCACCCAACCGAGATAGAGCCGTTTGGCGGCGCGGCAACCTGCGTAGGTGGTGCGATTCGCGACCCGCTTTCAGGACGTGCGTTCGTTTATCAGGCGATGCGCATAACCGGAGCGGCCGACCCGACGGTTCCGTACGAAAAGACGCTTCAGGGAAAGCTGTCCCAGCGGAGAATTACGACGCTGGCGTCGAGCGGATACAGTTCCTACGCCAACCAGATCGGACTTGCATCGGGATATCTCAATGAAATTTATCATCCGGGATTTGCGGCAAAGCGCATGGAACTCGGAGCGGTTGTCGGCGCAGCGCCAGCAAGGAATGTTGTTCGGGAACAGCCGGTAGACGGGGATGTCGTCATCCTTCTCGGCGGAAAAACCGGGCGGGACGGGATTGGCGGGGCGACCGGAAGCTCCAAGACCCAAAACGTAGATTCGCTCGCGAACCTTGGCGCAGAGGTACAAAAGGGTGACGCTCCGGAAGAGCACAAAATCGTTCGCCTTTTCCGTCAGGAAGCGGCAACGCGCCTAATCAAGCGCTGTAACGACTTTGGTGCGGGCGGTGTTTCGGTAGCAATCGGCGAACTTGCCGACGGTCTTTCAATTGACCTTGATGTCGTTCCCCCGAAATATCCGGGAATGGACGGAACCGAACTTGCGATCAGCGAATCTCAGGAGCGCATGGCGGTTGTCGTAGCCAATTCCGATGCAAAACTGTTTATCGAAATGGCAGAAAAAGAGAATCTTGAGGCGACAATTGTTGCAAGGGTAACAGCGGAGCCGAAATTGGTCATGCATTGGAAGGGACAGACGATCGTAGACATTGATCGTGATTTCCTCAACACCAACGGCGCGCCGAAATACATGAAGGCGACTGTTGCTAAACAGGCTTCTTACGAGGAAAAGAAAACCTCATTTAAGGACGGCCTCAATGAAATGGCAAAGGATATCAATTTCGCGAGCAAACGCGGAATAGGAGAACGCTTTTGCGCAACGGTCGGCGCTGCCACAGTGTTGATGCCGTACGGCGGGAAATACCAGAGAACCCCCGCGCAATGTATGGCGGCAAAGTTCCCGGTACTGTCGGGAGAGACAGACGCCGCTTCCGTAATGGCGTATGGATATAACCCGTTTGTTTCGGAAAAGAGCCCCTATCGCGGCGCATACCTTGCGGTTGTCGAGTCGCTTTCAAAACTGGCGGCGGCGGGAGCGCTTGGCGAGGAAACCTATCTCTCTTTCCAAGAGTATTTTGAACGGCTCCGCGATGAAGCAGTACGTTGGGGGAAACCTCTTGCCGCTTTGCTTGGTGCTTTGGATGCCCAGCTGGATTACGGTTTCGCTTCAATCGGTGGAAAAGATTCAATGAGCGGATCCTTTGAAGGAATAGATGTTCCGCCGACGCTCGTCTCGTTCGCGGTTTCGATTGTAGATGCGAACGGAATAATGACGCAGGAGTTTAAGTCGGCAGGTCACACGGTTTCGCTGCTTGCCCCGGAATATGACAATGCCACGATGAGACCGAAGAAGGATTCCCAATTAGCGGTCTGGAAAATGCTGAAAGACGCAATAGCAGCGAAGAAGGTCAAAGCGGCGTATGCGATTGGCGCTGGCGGTATCGCCGAAGCGGTATACAATATGTCGCTCGGAAACCGGATTGGCGTTTCGCTAAAAGATTCGGTCGAAGAGTCGTCTCTGTTTTCACATTGCTACGGTGGGTTTGTCATAGAGCTAGAAGAAGGCGCAGTGCTTGGAACCCCAATCGGAACGACAGTAGACACCTTTGCGCTCAGCTATAAAAATGATACGGTTGATCTTCTTGAACTTCAGAGAATCAACGAGCAGGTACTTGCGGGCGTATTCCCGGTCGAAGTACCGACAAATCGCATGATTACCCCGACCTTTACGGTAGAGAACAGAGAAGCAGCAAAAGCCCGCATCTCTTCGCCAAAACCGCTGGCTATGATTCCGGTATTCCCGGGAACAAACGGAGAGTTTGACATGATGCGCGCGGCGGAAAAGGCAGGAATTTCAACCGAGACGTTTGTGGTTAGAGATCGTCTTTCCGGCGATGTTGCGGAATCGGTCGACGCGTTTTGTAAGGTTCTTGAACGGAGTAAGATTCTCCTTCTCTCCGGTGGATTTTCGACAGGGGATGAACCAGGCGGCGCCGCCAAATATATTGCGGCGTACCTGAGACAGCCGAAGGTACGCGAGTGCCTCGAAACGTTGATTTCCAATGACGGATTAATTCTCGGAATCGGAAATGGGTTCCAGGCGCTGGTAAAACTTGGTCTTCTTCCATTTGGGGAAATCCGGGATGAGAATCGGGACTTTGTCGCGCTCGCAACCAACCGAATTGGACGTCACCAGTCGAAGATGGTCAATGTCCGTATTGCGTCGAACAACTCGCCGTGGCTATCCGGGTTCTCGGTCGGCGAAATTGATACGGTTCCATTCTCGGCGGGAGAAGGCAGGTTAACGGCTTCAAACGCGACGATAGAGACGCTGGTAGCGAATGGACAGGTTGCGTCACAGTATGTTGACCTTTCCGGAAATCCGTCGATGGACGCCGCGTTTAACCCCGCTGGAGCGGAGATGGCGATAGAAGGACTGCTTTCGTTCGATGGCCGTATCTTCGGAAGAATGGGACATTCTGAGCGAAAAGGGAACGGACTGTTCCGGAATATCGAAATTGGCTCGAATAAATCGATCTTTGACGGCGCGCTTGCGTACTATAAATAATCGCGGAGGCAGTTAGAAGAATGAAAAAGGTATATACAGGAAAGACGAAAGATGTCTTTGATTTAGAGAACGGAAACTTCGCGCTGTTGTTTAAGGATGACGTTACCGGAGCCGATGGGGTGTTTGATCCGGGAGCGAATACAGTTGGTCTCTCGATTGAGGGGATCGGAAAATCCAATCTCGCCGTATCGGCCCATTTCTTTGAGATCCTACAGGCGCGGGGAATTGAGACGCACTATGTTTCCGCGAATCTGGACCAGGCATTGATGGAGGTAAAACCCGCAAAAGCGTTCGGAGACGGATTGGAAGTTATCTGCCGCTACAGGGCGGTAGGGAGCTTTATTCGCCGGTATGGCGCCTATGCGAAAGAGGGGGCAGTACTTCCCGCTTATGTAGAAATGACCCTCAAGGATGACGACAGAGGTGATCCGTTAATCACAGCCGAAGGTCTAGAAGTTCTTGGGATTCTTACGAAGGCGCAATATGATGAAATTTCGGACATGACAAAGCGGATTGCCGGAATTGTTAAAGACGAGCTTCAAAAGAAAGGACTGGAACTCTACGATATCAAATTAGAGTTCGGAAAATATGGAGACCGAGTTCTATTGATTGATGAAATTGCTTCCGGAAACATGAGGGTATATCGCGACGGAACTATTGTTGATCCGGTAGAATTGACAAAACTAATTCTTGGATAAAAAAAGAGCGCCTCCGAACGAGGCGCTCTTTTCATTTGTATGCATTTAGAAATCTTCAGGTGAATTTTTGATAGAACGGTCAAAAACATAGAGAAAGACAGCAGCACACGCTGCGAACGTCACGATGATGCCAAAGATAATCTTTAACAATGTTCTCATAATAGAGCTCCTTCTTCCATTAATCTCCAAAATAACCGGTAATTCAATAGCTGAGCACCTGAGGTAGAATTTGTGAATTTCGACAATCAAAAAAATGATCTTAAAAATTTCACAGAATAAGGTATTCAGCGATATTATTATAGTAGCGTAAAACAGACAAAATTTCAATCAATTTGTTATGCGTGTTCTGAAAACGTAGCCTTGACAAGAGCGCCGCCGGACTGGACGTTGGAGACCAATAGAGATCCTCCATGGCGTTCTGTTAATATCTTCGAGATATTGAGACCGAGTCCGAAATGGGCGTCAAAAATGTTCTTTTTTGCTTTATAGAACGGATTTGTTACAAATTCGAGTTCGCTCTCGGAGAATCCATCTCCGTCGTCGGATACGGCGATTCCAAGGGTATTGTCGCTGTAACTGCAAACAACATCAATTCGTTGCTTTGCATAGCGTGACGCGTTGGAGATCAGGTTTTCCGCTACGGGAATGATGACTTCGGCATCAAGATAAAGAGTATCTACGTTGATTTCGTCAAAGAAGTTCAGCGTCAGGTTTTCACAAAGGATATCCGCGGTATTGCGCAGCATCTCAACAAAGTCTTTCCGGCGGATGGAAGCGCGGTTGATATCGATGTCTTCAAGTTTTTGTAGCCTGCTCATAATTTCAACATAGTTCTCAAGCCGGCCGATATGATTTTCCATTGTAGAAATGGTGTTTTCCATTTTTTCGTCCGAGACGGTTCCCTGAGGAAGGTATTCTTTTAACATATGCGCGTTGCCTTTTAGGACGGTAAGCGGTGTGCGAAGGTCGTGTGAAAATGCGCTGTTGAGTCTTCGGCGCTCTTCCATCTGGCGCCACATCTCATTGTTGTTTTTCAGAAGAGTCGTTCGCATATGCTCAAAGGAGTCACAGAGGCGTCCCATCTCGTCCCTTCGTTCGTAAGAGATCGAAAAGTCCAGATCTTTTTCGCTGATTAGGCGGGAAGCCTCGTCGAGAATTTTCATCGGTTTTCGTAGGCGGTTGTTAAAAAAGATTCTTCCAGCAAGCAGGATGCATGTGATAAATAAAACCGGTATTGAGAGAAAACTTAGGGAAGCAAGAAGATCGGAAACGGTCTTGTCGACTGGAGTCATAGTGTAACTGACGTAATGATCGAAAAAGGGGTTGTAGAACTCAACGCGCCCATCCGGAGAGATATAGTCGATAACATAGTCATCGCCTAACTCATAGGCATATTGGCCGATCAGGTCATTGCGAAGCGAAGAAAAAACAGACATCGATAAGCTTGATAGCAGCAAAGCGAGCAGAATGAAAAAAGTGACATACATCGAAAAAGCGGTTTTGAGAGACATTTCGTTGTACCACTTTTCGATTTTAGATCGAAGTTCAGCCCTCTTGACTGCTTTTTGGCCCTGTTTGGAACCCGGGGTCAGGTAGGGGTTTTCAGAATGGGGCAAAGGACCGCGCGGCAAATAAGTAGGGATATACCGTTTTACCCGAATTTCCGAAGGGTCCGGAACCGAGTCGGTATAAGAACCTGCTACAGTTTTCTGTTCTAGATTCTCTTTTTTTACCTTACCCATTTATATCCGACTCCCCAGATCGTTTCAATATAGGGCTTGATGTTACTTGCGGTAAATTTCGCCCGGATCCGGCGGATATGCTCGGCGACGACCGAGCTGTCACCCTCGCTGTCGTATCCCCAGATACGTTCGTAAATACGCTCTTTGTCAAAAACTTGCCCCACATTTTGGGAGAGAAGTTCGACGATATCAAACTCCTTTTTTGCAAGCTGAACAGGATTATTCCGATAAAAAATGGTTCGCTCGGAATAGTCGATTACCAAATCTCCGTCGAAATTTAGCTTTGCGGCGGTTTTATGGCGAAGCTCTCTTCTCAGATGGGCCGATACCCGCGCGCCAAGTTCTTCGAGCGAAAACGGTTTGACGATATAATCGTCGGCTCCGACAGTCAGGCCCTTGATTTTGTCGGAGTCCTCAATGTTTGCGGTCAAAAACAAAATCGGGCAGGATACATGGTCCCGGATCATGGTCATAACGGTAATTCCGTCGATGTCGGGCATATTGATGTCAAGGAGGATAATGTCAGGTTGTGACTCTGCCTTTTTTAAGGCCTCTTTTCCTCCGGTAGCGGTAATAACGTCATATCCGCGAAATTGAAAGAAGTCTTTGATCATGTTGACAATATCGATTTCGTCGTCGACGATTAAGATTCGCTCTTTCATATTGCCTCCTGATAAATAGGGTAATAGTTGTCATAATTCTATCCTAGAGAATGCCTCTCTATTTATTATCAACAAACCGTGACGGGGCTTTGGCGTTAACAACGCTGCTGTTTCCATATTATTATAGCCGAATTTCAAGCGAAATCAAAAAGAAGCGGCCGAAGCCGCTTCTTTAAACATTACTTTAGACGTTTTTCTCACTGAGTACAACCGTTACCGTAATCGTAGAACCTTCGCGAATAATTACGACTTCGATGCTATCACCAACTTGGTGTTCCTTGAGAACTTTCGTGACATCGCTGAGGTTGTTGATTGTTTCTCCGCCCATCGAAAGAATATAGTCATACTGTCGAAGCCCCGCAGCATCGGCGCCTTTTCCCGGGGTAACCGCGTCAATGTAAACGCCGAAACGCTCTACACCGTATTGGTCCGCGGCCTCTTTGCTTCCGATTTCTATCGCTGAAATGCCGAGCACAGGCGTGCTGACAAAACCGACTTCCAAAAGCTGTTCTACAATTTCTTTTACATTATTTATTGGGATGGCAAACCCGATTCCTTCGACGTCTTCACCAAAGGACTTGGCGTTGATGATCCCGACAAGTTCGCCTTCTTTATTGAAGATCCCGCCTCCGGAGTTCCCGGGGTTGACGGCGGCATTGGTCTGAAGCAGAGTCATCGCCTGGCCTTCTACGGTTACTTCGCGGCCGAGAGCGCTGATAATGCCGGTCGTAACTGTTCCGCCGAGGGATCCGAGGGGATTTCCGATAACGATCGCGTCTTCGCCAACAACAAGTTTGTCAGAGTTCCCGATGACAGCAGGCGTAAGCCCGCTAGCGTTGATTTTAAGAAGCGCAATGTCGTTGACTTCGTCGGGCGTTCCAACAAGTGTTGCCGGGTACTGATCTCCGCTTGTCAACGTAACTTTGATGTTGCTGGCATCGGTTACAACGTGGGCGCAGGTTACAATGTATCCATCTTCCGAAATGATAACGCCGCTTCCGGCGCCGGTTTCAATGTACTGCTGGAAAAAATAGCTGCTTGTCTGCTCCTCGATCACGATTTCTACGACGCTGGCTTTGATTGCCGCGACGATATCTGGAATCGAGAAAGCTGAGCTGTTGCCAGTCGAATCCGTTACCCGCTCAACGGTTTGATATAAAACGCCGGTCCCTCCTTGATGCGTCGGGCTGCCGGTAACAGGATCGTTCGCGAGTAGTGAACCGAAGTATCCGCCAACAATCGATACGATCAGACAGATGACAACTAGAAGAACTCCGTTGATTCCGTTCTTTTTTTTCTTCGGGCGGGGATTCCCTTCCGGGGCAGCATAAACCGCAGGGATGGGTTGGGAGACTTGATAAGGAGAGCCATACGAAGGACTCTCTTGTCCTGTTGTTTGGTTTGGGTTGTTTAGGTTATCCCAGTATCTGTTGTCCAAAATGATTCCTCCATTTTATACTTATAAGACTAAAATATATCATAACAATCAATACAGTCACTTATTTAAATAAATTATGACAAAATGGTGAAGTGTTGGTTGTTTGAACCGAGGTTGATTTGCGAAATCGGTTGGAAATGATTGAATGTTATTCCTCGAATTGTTATTATGATAGCATAAGAATATCAAAAAATCCTAAACTTTTTGAATGGTTGTCAATTTTGATTGACGAATAAAGGAGAGAGTCATGGAAATCATTTTGTTGATTATCGCTTCACTCATTGTAGTCTTCCTGATTGCCATTTTGGTAAAAGCTATGTTGTTTCGTCCGAAATCAGTTTCTGTTCCTCCTTCTCAGGAAATCACAGTCGACGAGACGCTCGCGGTAACACATCTTCAGGAGATGATTCGTTGCAAAACTGTGTCGCATTCTGATCGAGCCTTGCAGGATGAAGCCGAGTTTGTAAAATTCCGCTCGCTGCTGCCGAAACTCTATCCGGTCATCCACAAAAACTGTGAATATGAATTGATCGGTGACTGTGGAATGCTGTATCGTTGGAAAGGGAAAAAGAGCGAAAAACCAACCGTTCTGATGTCCCATTACGACGTTGTCCCTGCGGATGCCGAGGCATGGAAGAAACCGCCATTTGATGCGGTTCAAGAGAACGGGGTTCTCTGGGGACGCGGAACGCTTGATACCAAGACGACTTTGCTCGGCGTAATGGAAGCGAGCGAGGCGTTGATGAATGAGGGATTTGTCCCGGAACAGGACATCTATTTTTCGTTTTCCGGCAACGAAGAAGTGGCCGGAGATGGCGCACCAAGAATTGTAGACGAGATGGAGCGAAGAGGGATAGTTCCCGGCCTTGTTGTAGACGAAGGCGGGGCAGTCGTGGAAGGAATATTTCCCGGAGTTAAGGAATCCTGTGCGCTGATCGGAATTGGCGAAAAGGGAATTATGGATCTGGAATTTCATATGGTAGCCTCTGGTGGCCACGCATCCGCGCCGCCGCCACACGGGCCTGTTGGGATTCTTGCAAAGGCAGTTGTGGACATTGAGAATCATCCTTTCCCCTACCATTTGACTCCCCCGGTAGCGGAGATGTTCGATACACTCGGAAGATATTCAAGCTTTTTCTATCGTTTGATTTTTGCGAATCTTTGGTGTTTCAAACCGATCCTTAACCTGCTTTGTAAGAAGAGCGGTGGGGAGATGAATGCCTTGCTTCGAACTACCTGTGCATTTACCCAAATGGAAGGAAGCGACGCAGCAAACGTTCTTCCAACAAGGGCGAAAGTAGTAGCTAATCTTCGGATCATGGGAGGAGATACCACGGACTCTGCGATTGACCATCTTAAAGGGATTATGAAAAATGACGCAATTACGCTAAACAAGATACACGGTAGCGACCCTTCGATTTTCTCTGATACCTCATCTGAGGGATGGGGCCGGTTAACAACAGCAATTCGCCAGACTTGGCCGGAAGCGATCGTTTCTCCCTACCTGATGATCGCGGCGTCAGACTCGAGACATTATAATCGGATTTCTGATAAGGTTATGCGATTTTCTGCAATGGCTCTGGACAGCGCTGAACGCAAGTTAATCCATGGGAATGACGAGCGTATCCCTGTCGAGAAGATCGTCCGGACTGTTAAATTATACAAAAGATTAATTATGCTTAGTTAATAACAAATAGTATATTAAGGAGAGCGAACAATGGAAGGCAAGTTGGGTGCGTTTCTTAAGAAATATCGACTTCTTGTAGACACAGGGGAATACGAAGAAGAGTGTCGGAAGTTTATCAAAGAGATGGAGGAAGGCTTACAGGGAAATCCCGAAGGGCTTCCGATGATTCACACATTTATTTCGGACACCGGAGATGTACCAAAACATGAGAAGGTCATTACAATTGATGCCGGCGGGACAAATCTGAGAATCGCAACAGTTTACTTTGACGATAATTTCCATCCTGTTATCGAAAACTTCAAGAAGTATTCTATGCCGGGGATCGACCGCGAGATAACAGCAGACGAACTATTCTCCCAGCTGGCGGATTACCTGATGCCGGTTGCCTCCGACAGCGATCGGGTTGGCTTTTGTTTTTCTTATGCCGCCGAGGTTACCGAGGACAGGGACGCGATCGTGATTGAGCTTGCGAAAGAAGTAAAGGTGAGCGGAATCAACGGACTCTTGATCTGCTCTGAGCTTCAGAAAAAACTCAGTGAGCGAGGGGTATCAAAAAAGAAGTATGCTTTGGTCAATGATACCGTCGCTACGTTGCTCGCCGGAAAGTCCGCGGTGCCCGATGAAGAATGTGACGGACATCTCGGATTCATTCTTGGAACGGGGACAAATATCTGTTATTCGGAAAAGAATGCAA
>CAZGYK010000023.1:12724-14513 GCA_964530485.1 uncultured Oscillospiraceae bacterium | reverse complement strand
AACCTTATTAAATGTGAGTTGCATGCTTCCTGCATCAGAGGAAATACAACAGACCATGCTTTTGTTGACGATAAGATCCCATAGCTGCTGCATGACGCGAAGAAAACCGACGGCATTGATATCAAATACGCGAGGAGCGTCTTCAAGATCAACGTTTAGGAAGGTATCTTCATCGTTGTAGTTGTATACGCCGGCATTGTGGTAGATGATATCGAGTTTGTGGGTAAAAGATTTGATGAATTCACAGCCGGTGACTACGGACGCGTGGGAAGAAATATCCATTTCTAGTGTAATGAGGTTTTCGTTAGAAATAGAGCTGAGTAGCTCGGAAGGGGTACGATAGGCGGCAAAAACACGATCACCGCGCTGTAGGTGTTCATTTACGAGCAAGAACCCAAGTCCTCTTCCTGCTCCCGTTACAAGTACGTCTCTCATGATTAAATCTCCTTTATTCTAAATGATATAAGATGATCATTGACTAACAAATATTGCGCCATTCTCTAAGGGGGAGCTTTGATAAAGAGTAAGCGTTTCACGAAGCCGCGTTGAATCGACTTGCTGGAAGGTAACTCGTTGATCGTAATCCGTTTTAGGGTCTAGGTTCATTGTATAAAAATATTCGCCGCGCAACAAAAAGATGGTTTTGAATGTTTCTTTATATACTCTTGATTCTACCATAATGTTGGGCCAGACTTTGTAAACGATATCCTCGTAAAGAAGCCAGGGGATACTTTCGGTAAAGACGAAGAGCGTATTGCAGGGCATATGATGGTACGGGACGACAGAATCGTTCATTTTTGAACTCTTTTTTTGAACCGATTCGATGATCAGGGATGCCCCGTCTGCGCTAGTTTGAATTGAATCGAAGACGCCGGGGATTAACGTATAACCATATAGTCGTCCTTCTCTGTCATAAAAGAAATGATTCAGAAATCTTTCTGAGACTGTTGCTGGGATCTCAACCTTTTGAACGCCTGAGAATTTTTGAAACGCCGAAATCAACTGGCCGTCACTTTCTTCCATGGCGTTTGTAACTTCAACGCCAACTCCAGCGGAGCGGTTGATCCAGTCGGGGCGCTCGGATTTGACAAAGCCCTCCTGATAGAGCGGCCAGTATTCCTTTAGCGTTATCATCGCAAGAAGTTCGCTTTCAATGCGGTTCAACGGCATAAGAATAATCCTCATTGAGTGAGATGGTACTAAAAAATGCGCGGCGAAAAATGCCGCGCAAAGGTTATTGTTTATAAAACATCTCCATATAGGTCGGGAACGGCCACATTTCGCTTGGGAGAAGCTGTTCAGCCCAATCGCAGCAGTTTCGAAGAGCCTGCATATTCGGAATGACGGAGTTGTAGCAAAGATCAGCCCTTTTTGTAATTTCATTTTCTCCGGAGACGAGTTGGATAGAGTTTTGAAGCGCGGCAAGGGAACTGTCCATCCCATTAATTGCTGAGACGAGATGGGAAAGAAGCTTCTTGACAGTGACGCAGGGGTGCCCGGATGTTTCCATCGCCTGTTCGTCGCGGGCAAGGCTTCCGGCATAGGAAACAGAGGCGGGGACAATATTGCCCTGAACCATTTCAACCATAGCGCCGGCCTCAATAAGGGTCAGGTTGATATAATTGTTGAAGAAGATTTCGTATCGCGCACCCAGTTCGACTTTAGAAAGGACCTTGCCGCCCTCAAATAGGGCAATGTTCTTGTCTTCCAAAAGGACGGGGATGGCGAACAAAGGGCCGACGAGATTGGGGAGACCGCGGCGCTCCGCCTCCTTTTTCCATTCGTCGGA
>CAZGYK010000023.1:9128-12714 GCA_964530485.1 uncultured Oscillospiraceae bacterium | reverse complement strand
TAGTTGTTTCCGTTGAAGATGATACGGCTATGCTTTTCAAAAATGCTGCCGATGATCTCCTTTGCGGCGCTGTCTTTGTCTGCTGCCTTTTCAAGAAAGTTGGAGATAAAGGAGAGAGAGTCGGCGACCGCAGTATTGATGACCGTGTTCGGAAATCCGATTGATTGGGAGGATCCAACCATGCGGAATTCAAATTTGTTACCTGTAAAAGCAAACGGAGAGGTGCGGTTACGGTCGCTGTTGTCCAATTCCAGAGATGGCAGGTTTTCAATTCCGGTAAAGAGTTGATTCCGGTCGATTTCATGGATCGGCGCGCCTTCGGAGATATCCCTCAGGATATTGCTGAGGTAGTCACCCAGAAAAACAGAAATAATACCCGGAGGCGCCTCGTTTCCGCCAAGGCGAAGATCATTGCTGGCGCTACAGGCAGACAAACGAATCAAATCGCCATAGAGATCTACAGCGCGAATGACTGCGGAAAGAAAAAGAAGGAAGCGTATATTTTCCGCTGGATTGTCCCCGGGGGACAAGAGGTTTTCTCCGTTATCAGTTTCGAGCGACCAGTTGTTGTGTTTCCCTGATCCATTGACGCCATCAAAAGGCTTTTCGTGAAGAAGGCAGCCAAAATTATGGCGGCGGGCAACCGAGCGGATGACCTGCATGACAAGCTGGTTGTGGTCGAGCGCGATATTCGCTACCGAAAAAATAGACGCGACCTCATACTGGGCCGGAGCGGTTTCATTATGGCGGGTTTTGCTCGGAACACCGAGCGCCCAAAGCGTAGCGTCGAGGTCTTCCATAAAAGCCATGACGCGGGTACGGATTCTGCTATAGTAATGATCCCCAAGTTCCTGCCCTTTCGGGGGTTTGACCCCGAACAGCGTTCTTCCGGTGACCATGATATCAAGACGTTTGCTATAGTAGTCGCGGTCAATTAAGAAGTATTCCTGTTCGGCGCCTACGGTTACCTTGACGTTTTTTGAAGCTGAATCGCCGAGGAGTCGAAGGAGGCGCATGGCCTCGGTTCCGATATACTGCATAGAACGAAGCAGCGGGGTCTTTTGGTCTAGCGCTTCGCCGTGATAGCTGTAGAAGGCGGTTGGAATATAGAGCGTTGTACCAAGGATAAAGGCGGGGGAGGTCGGATCCCAGGCGGTATATCCTCTTGCTTCGAATGTGGCGCGAAGACCGCCGGAAGGAAGGCTTGAGGCATCTCCTTCTCCTTTGATGAGCATATTGCCGGAGAAGGAATAGATGGGGCGCCCCTCTTCAACGCCGCTTAAAAAGGCTTCGTGTTTTCCCGCGGAAAGGCCGGTAAGCGGAATAAACCAGTGGGTATAGTGGGTTGCGCCGTTTTCCATCGCCCAGTTTTTCATCGCGTCCGCAACGCGGTCCGCAACGGCGACAGTCAGGGGCTTATTCTCATCTCGCATCGAGCGAAACTCATTATAGATATCCATATCGAGACGTTCTTTCATCACGTCTTCGGTAAAGACATATTTCGCGTAGTTGTTAGTCATAGAAATCCCCTCATTCAATATGTGAGCGTAGCATCTTCCCAGCCAAATACCATAGGACAGGTTTATTCTTTAACAGTCAAAGTCCCATGAACGAAAAATGCCGAAGGAGAGCGTATCCTTAAAATGGGTTTACAAAAGATAGATTCCGTCTTCAGCACAAGCTTCGATGGTGCTCTCTTTCCAGACGGAGGCCTGAACTTCGCCGATATGCGCTTTCTGTAGCATCATCATACAGACGCGGCTCTGGCCGATTCCTCCTCCGATGGTCAGAGGAAGGCGGCCGGATAGCAGTTCCCGATGGAACATCATTTCTGTTTTGTACTCGCTGTTTGTCGCGATCAATTGTCGGCGAAGAGCGTCTTCATCGACGCGGATTCCCATGCTCGAAAGCTCAACCGCCCGGTTCAAAAGCGGATACCAGACAAGAATATCGCCGTTCATAGACCAGTCGTCGTAATCGGCGGCGCGGCCGTCGTGGGGCTCTCCGTTCGAGAGAGGAGCACCGATCGCGATAATAAAGACAACGCCATGTTCTTTCGTGATCGCGTCTTCGCGCTGTTTGGGAGTAAGATCCGGATAGCGCTGTAGCAATTCCTCGGAGGTAATAAAGTACGGCTCTTTGACGAAGTAGGGTGTCAGAGAGGTGAATTTCTGGCAGAGCGCCTGTTCGGTATCATAGAGCGCTTCGACAATTTTACAAACGATTTCCTTAAGGAACGGAATGGTTCGCTCTTCCCTTGAAATGATTCTCTCCCAGTCCCATTGGTCTACATAGATGGAATGAAGGTTGTCGAGCGCTTCGTCCCGACGAACTGCATTCATATCGGTATAAAGGCCGGTTCCATGATGGAAGTGGTAGTATGCAAGCGCGTAACGCTTCCATTTCGCGAGCGACTGGACAATCTGGACATCAAATCCGGCATCGGGAACGTCAAATGTTACGGCGCGCTCTCCACCTGAGAGCTCGTCGTTTAATCCTGTTTCCGGGCGAACGAACATCGGCGCGGAAACACGCGTCAAATTTAAGTTCAAAGCCAGCCGGTCTTCGAGGAAATCTTTTGCGAATTTGATTGCGCGCTGCGTTTCCTTCAGCCCAAGCAGGCTTTTGTAGTCTTTTGGCAAAATGAGCTCTCTTGATTCCATCCATATACCTCTTTTATATTCAGCAAACAGGAAACCGGCCAGCGGCCGTTTCCATCCACCGAAGCGTTGCTTGGGTGGGATTCCCGCCGAGCGGCGGAACCTTTGCCGCATTGATCGTACGAGTGCGCATTGCGCGCAAAGCAGATAAATCTTGTCGTCTGAAACCATAATAGTTCCCAGACTATAATGAATTATATAATAGGTCTCTTGCTATGTTAGCACAGAATAAAACAGAAATACAAGAATTCCGGCAAAGATTGCTATTGAGCGATTTCAAAAGTATAATATTAGAAAGGTTTTGGAAAGAGAGATTAAACTGTTATATGACAAAAGTTGAAAAATATTATCAGGATATAGCCGGTAAAAGTGTCTTTTTTCTGGGTGCCGGAATCAGCAATGAATTATTGATTCCGAAGTTTGCTTCTCTTGGAGCGAAGGTAACGCTTTGTGATGCAAAGGATGAGAATGCGCTCAGAGAATACCTCGAAAAGTTTAAAGGAATTGATCTCAATACGCGTCTTGGAACAGGTTATCTTAAAAACCTTCTGGATGCAGATATTATTTTCAGAACACCGGGAATAGACTATACCAAACCGGAGATTCAAGAAGCGGTAAAAGCCGGCGTCACTGTGACTTCGGAAATCGAGATGTTTTTTGCTCTTTGTCCCTGCCGGATCATTGGAATTACCGGAAGTGACGGGAAGACCACCACGACATCCCTGATTGCTTCGATTCTCAAGGAAGCTGGTTTTAAAGTTCATCTTGGTGGAAATATAGGGCGTCCGCTTTTCCCGATACTCGACGAGGTAAAGCCGGACGATATTGCGGTTGTTGAGTTGTCCAGTTTTCAATTGATTTCCATGCGGATGAGCCCGGACATTGCGGTTGTTACCAATGTGACGCCAAACCACCTCGACCACCAT
>CAZGYK010000023.1:6608-9118 GCA_964530485.1 uncultured Oscillospiraceae bacterium | reverse complement strand
CAAGGATATGCAGGAGTACATTGACGCCAAGCGGAACATTCTGCTTTATCAGGACAAAGATGGAATCGCCGTTCTCAATTCGGAAAATGATATCACGAAAGCGATGAGGGGTGACGTACGGGGAACGCTGCGGGAATTTGGACGTCACCCGGTTAGAGACGGAGCATACATTGAAGACAATGCGCTGTATTCTGTAAAGGACCAAAAAGCAACGAAAGTGATGCAGCTCGACGATCTGATTCTTCGCGGAGAACACAACAAGGATAATATCGCTACCGCTTATTGTGCGGTGATGTCCCTCGTCGGCGATGATATATTCGAAAAAGCGGTACGCTCATTTTCGGGCGTTGAACATCGGATAGAATTTGTCCGGGAAGTAAACGGCGTAAAATGGTTTAACGACTCGATCGCGACTTCGCCAACCAGAACCCTCGCGGGACTTCGTTCGTTCGAAGAAAAGCTGATCCTCCTTGCCGGAGGATCAGACAAAGGCCTTTCGTATGAGCCGCTCGCCGACGATCTGGTTCGGCATGTAAAACGGCTTTATCTGAGCGGACCGACGGGGGATAAGATTGAAAAAGCGGTGCGCGAAGCCAGCGGTGGCGACAGTCTTGAAATCATCCGGACGGTGAATGTAGAAGAATCGGTAAAAAAAGCGGCGGAGCGCGCGGAGGCAGGGGATATCGTCATGCTGTCCCCCGCATCTCCGAGTTTCGACAGCTATCGTAATTTTGAAGAGAGGGGTAGGCATTTTAAGGAACTTGTGAATGCCCTTTGAGGATGAACTGGAACGATTTTGGAATAGAACAAAAATATCAAGATCTTGATGCCGCAGTTATGAACGCCTGCAGACCGACATTTGAAACGATTGAAGAGATCAGAGATTTTAATCAGATTAAGGTATTGAATGCGTTTATTGACTGTCGGGTTGGCGCTGAGCATATGCTTGGATCGACCGGGTATGGATACGGCGACATCGGAAGAGATATGCTCGACAAAGTATTTGCGAGAGCGGTCGGCGCGGAGGACGCGCTTTGCCGGATGCAGTTTATGAGCGGAACCCACGCGATTACGGTCGCGCTATTCGGATTGTTAAGAGGCGGAATGACGATGTTGTCGGTAACCGGTACGCCTTATGATACAATTCAGACTGCGCTTGGCTTAAAAACAAAAGGGATGGGTTCGCTCGACGAATACGGCGTCTCATATCGTGAAATAGCGCTTCTCAACAACAATCCGGATTATGATAAAATTGAAAAAGAAGCCGCGCATGCGGATCTCGTTTATATCCAGCGCTCGCGAGGATATGGGTACCGCAGGGCGCTTACGCTAGAGGATATTAAAAAGATATCGGATACTGTAAGAAATCGAAACAAAGACGCGATGGTCGTTGTAGACAACTGTTACGGAGAATTTACCAACACGACCGAACCGCTCCAACATGGCGCTGATGTGATCATTGGGTCGCTGATTAAAAATCCGGGCGGAGGAATCGCCGAGACGGGCGGATATATTGCGGGAAGAAAAGACCTGATCGAACGGTGTTCCTATCGTTTGACAGCGCCTGGAGTCGGAAGGGAGATCGGCTCTTACCCACATGGATACCGAACGACCTATCTTGGGATCTACATGGCGCCGCAGATTACCGCAGAAGCGCTGAAAAGCGCGGTATATGCCTCTGAATTATTCGAGCGGCTCGGATTTGAAGTTGACCCAAAGACCGACGCGAAACGCGACGATATTATTACTACCGTAAAGCTTAAGAGCGCGGAAAACCTCTCGCTTCTCTGCCGCGCGATTCAGTCGTCATCCCCGGTAGACAGCTTTGCGACGCCGGAAGGATCGGATATGCCTGGATACGACAGCAAAGTAATTATGGCGGCCGGCGCTTTTACAAACGGGTCTTCGATTGAACTGTCGGCCGATGCGCCGATTCGAGAGCCCTACCGCGCGTTTATTCAAGGCGGGCTGAACCTCGCCGCGTCGCGGTATGCTTTCCTTAGAGCGGCGACACTTTTAGATAAGGAGAACTGATGGGGAAACAGGGCAAAAAGAAGATTTGGGCGGTCACCGTTGGATTTCTGCTGTTGTCCGCTGCCGTTTTCGCGGTAATAAGCCGGGTCAGCTTTGCGACGCCGTTATGGGATTCGATTCGTTTCTTCCTATTTCTTATGATATTTTCTTTGCCGGGGATTGCGCTGGTTAAGATGTTGAGAATTGGGAAAACGCCGCTTGTTTCGCTGGTATATTCTTTTTCGCTGAGCTTTGCCGTATTGCTCCTTCTTTATCTTCTGTTTTCACTCTTGGGAATGGGGAAGGCTCTGTTTTTGATTCCCTGTTTGATGCTTCTTTTCGGTGCTGCCGGACTATGGGTATATCGGAAACGATCGTTTACGACAGTAAAAGACAGCGGGGAACTGGTCATTGCCCTCTCTCTCGCTTTCGCCGTATTGCTTCTGGTTGTCGTTTCCCTGACGGCGAGCAACCTTGATCCCTTGATCAACGGTCCA
>CAZGYK010000023.1:3958-6598 GCA_964530485.1 uncultured Oscillospiraceae bacterium | reverse complement strand
AAATACCACGTTGACCTTCTGAACTCGGTAGGTTTAGTAGATTCGGCATATCGTGGATTTCCGCTTATGGACGTCAAGGCTTCGGGAATTCCTTATGTTTATCATCTGTTGGAGTTTTCGTTCCTTGCTGTGATGAAATCGGCAACCGGTTTTTCGAATTTTGATTTGATTACAAAATATTCGCTGACCGTCTTTGCCCCTTTTTTAGTCGCGGCGCTTTCGGCTCTTGTAAGTAGGCTCACGAACAAACGTTGGCCAATTCTCTTGACGTTTCTTTTTTTGTTTTTACTGCGCCCGTTTGAAAACAGTTTTCTTTATTATCTTTATCGGGATACGCTAGGGTTTTCTTTGTCGGTAGCGCTTTTTGTGCCGGCGCTACTCCTTTTTATGGAGTCCTCTGAAGAGGGTAGAGCAGTTTTTTCCAAACAGTTTCTTCTATCCTGTTTGATGCTGATTCTTTCCGTTTCAGCGAAAGGGCCGATCGCGGCAGTTTATCTCGTCGGATTTGGATTTTCGCTTCTGATGCAGCTGTTCCGAAAAAAACGGCCTTTGGCGGTAATTCTGCGCGGCTTATCGATGCTTGGGAGTTTTCTTGCTTTCTATTTTCTCATCTATAACAATGACTCTGCTGGGCTGGTTGTTTGGTATCCGGGACGCTTTGTACGCGATACGGAGCTCTTTCAGATTGTAAGCTCCCTGTTTCAAAAAGAAAGCGTCGGGCTGACAATCGCTGCCGCTGAGATGATTACCTATTGTTTTATGACGCTCGGGTTTTTGCTTTTGGTCGCGATGATGGTGCGGCGATTCAAGAAGGTTCCTCTCTTTGTTGATGTCACGATAGGATCTGCACTTTCGGGAATGCTTCTGATGAACCTGACCCATCAATATGGGGGAAGCGAAATCTATTTTGGACTTGCGGCTTATCCGTTTGCCGTTATCGGAATCGGTTATTTCTTCGATTGGTTGATATCCCAAAAGAAGAGTAAGGGACGGGCTTTCGCGCTCATCTCTGTTACAATTCTGACGCTTGCCTGTATCGCGATTTCGATCAAACCGGCGTATTCGTTTTTTGAAGATCGAATCTACCAGGCAAACTATTACCGACCCAACTCTTCGAACAGAATCGGGGATGACCGAATCGCTATTATTGAAGAGAACTGGCGGATGGATTCGATTACCGACAAAGAATTTGAAGCGATGTTATGGCTAAAGGAGAACACCAAAGAAGATGCTGTAATCGCTACCGATAGAATCCTGCTTCACAACAAGTATATGTACGGAACGGCGTTTTCAGAACGGGTCTTTTATCTAGAAGGATACGTTTACATCACGTCCTATGATGAAAGCTCCCGATACCACGGCGAGATTACAAATCGGATCAAGACGCTTGAACGATTTTATGAGGAAGACGAGAACGCAAGGGCGGAATTGATTGCTTTTGGTGTGGATTATGTTTTGGTCAGCAAGTGGCAAAACCCTGACTTTGAGATTTTGGATGAGATTGTTTTTGAAAACAGGGATGTGACGATTTATAGGTTAAATTCAGTATAGAAATAAAAGATCCGCCATTCGGCGGATCTTTTTTCATTAAGACTTATTTGATATATTTGTCCTGATTTTGCATAACATCGATCATCGCGAGCATGTTCTCGGGGGGAATATCGTAGGTAAGCGCGTGACTCGGGGCGAGGATATAGCCGCCGCCACGCTTGAGAATTGATGTGACACGCGCGATCTCCGCTTTGACGCCGTCCGGCGACAGTTGGGGGAGAACCTGTTGTACCGAAATACCGCCCCAGAACGCAAGTTGATCGCCATAAAGACGTTTCATTTCGGCGAGATCATAAATTTCCGGCTGGAAGGTTTGATAGCAGTCGAGACCGATTTCGATCAGGTCGGGAAAAATTTCGTGACAGTCACCGCAGGAATGCTGGATGACAAATTTCCCTTTGCTTTTGACACGTTCATAAAGGCGCGCCATCCTGGGCTTGATAAAACGGCGCCAATGGTCCGGCCCCATAATCAGCCCGCGCTGTTGACCCCAGTCGTCACCGAAATAGACACCGTCAATATCATATTCCAGCGCGATGTCAATGAGGGGAATATAATGGTCACAGATTTCATCGAAAAGCGCTTCTGTTTCGTCGGGACAAGCGACCATAGACATCAGGGCGTTTTCCATCCCCATAAGACTCCAGATTCGTTCGAACATCACAAAACCGAAACCCGCGAAGGCGAACTTGTCGCCCTTCGTAGCGATCATAGTTTCAACATCGTTCCGAAACCGGTCGGTATTGAGCGCGGGGAATTTGTAGTTGTGGTTTTCAATATCCGGAATCTGCGGGTTTTCGATGACGCCGATATCCTTGTCGACGCCGCTTCGATTCCAGATAACGCCGAATTCGTCAAGAAAATGACCGGGACGACCCTCGATCTCATCCGGCCAGCCCCAGTATTGAAAATAATGGAGATAGCTTCCGATTTTCTCCTCAATATCCGGGTCTTTTGTATAGGCGATCAGGTTGTCGAGCGCCTGCATTGTAAAATCCACATGATAGGGAACAGGGGAGGTTTCTTTGTGGGTTAGGGCATCATAAACGCGTTCTCTTCGAGTCATAGATACTCCCTTCCGGCAAGGAG
>CAZGYK010000023.1:630-3948 GCA_964530485.1 uncultured Oscillospiraceae bacterium | reverse complement strand
CGCCATGGGTTCAGGTTCTGAAATGGAACGAACAATTATGGAGTTTCTGTTTTGACGGACAATAACAGAAGGACAAAGCGGTTACCTGAAAATGTAGATGGATTCTTGATCTGTATTTAGATATAATATAAAGAAAGGGTAGACGGGGTAGGATTATGAGGGCGGATTTGCATTTACACAGCACACATTCCGACGGGACATTTACGCCGAAGGAGCTCGTCGATGAAGCGAAGCGGCTTGGGATCGAGGCGATCGCCATATGCGACCATAACTTGATTTCCGGTTCTGCCGAAGCGGCCGGCTATGCGCGAGAGAACGGGATCTTATTGATTCCGGGAGTTGAAATTGACGCTGGATGGAACGGAATGGTCGTTCACGTTCTAGCGCTTGGGATCGATTTTAAGAACAATGATTTGACATCCCTTTTAGAGGAAAATACCGCAACGTATGATCGTTTTAATGAACAGTTGATCGGATTTATGGAAAAGGATTACCCGGAGTTATCGCTTAAAGAGTATCTTTGCTACGAGCGGGAACCCTCTTTTGGAGGATGGAACGGGATCGACTATCTGAGATCAAAGGGTTTTGATACAAAGTTTCCGGAGTGTATGCAATATTATCGGGAGTATCCATGTGAACTTGGCTCATTTTTGAATGTGGCAGCGGTCTGCGGCGCTATTCACCGTGCAGGGGGCGTAGCGATCCTTGCGCATATCGGGAACAGTATGAGAGAACAATCGGTTGCAGCGATGTTGGATATGCTTTCCGAGATGGTTGAAGCCGGAATAGATGGAGCCGAATGCTTTTATCCGTCACACGGCAGGGAGCTGACCGATGCGTTGATTGATTTTTGTCAGATAAATGGGCTTTTGATCACAGGCGGAAGCGATCATCACGGGGAGTTTGCAAAAGAGGTTAGGGGGATTACTTACAGTATGGAGGCGTTCCCGATTGTCCTAAAAAACAGAGATGTTGAAAGAATTGTAAAGGAGAAGCAGGCATGAAAATAACCTATTTATACCATAGCGGATTTATGGTCGATACCGGGAAACATGTTTTGATATTTGACTATTGGAAGGACACGCCGAAGGGCGGTACGCTTTCGGATGGGGTGATTGACCCGAACCAGATTGCCGATCGGGATGTAATTGTATTCGCGTCTCATATCCATGGAGATCACTATTTTGAAGGTATCTTCAAATGGCGCGAATCTATCAAGAAAATCAGGTATATCCTCTCGGATGATATCCCGAAAAAGAAGGACGCCGTCATGCTTGGGGCAAATCAAGATTATAGCGGCGGAGACTTTACGGTAAAAACATTCCTCTCAAACGATGAGGGAATCGCGTTTCTTGTCGAGATTGACGGAAAGCGCATCTACCATGCCGGCGATCTCAATTGGTGGCATTGGGAGGGGGAACCGGGGAGTTGGAACGACGATATTCGAGAGAGCTATCAAAAGGAGATTGGGCTTTTAGGGAAAGAGCCAATTGATCTTGCTTTTGTTCCGGTTGATCCCAGGCTTGAGGAACAGTATGCATGGGGAATCGATTATTTGATGAAAACAGCGATCATTCGTCATGCGGTTCCGATGCATTTTGGGGACGACTCAGGTGTTGTCGGACGCCTTTTAAGCGATCCGGTCAGCGCGGCGTACCGAGACAGGATTGTTCCGATGACAGAACGCGGACAGACGGTTGAGATAAGCTAGATTGGCTATTACTGGATGGCGGGAACGCCATCTCTTTGGTATAATAGTTGCGATGATAACTGGTATTCTATGCTTTTAGGGAGGCAATATGGACGAGCGGGTAAAAAAGCTTTATCAATTCTTTATCGTAGATAAAAAACATCATGAAATGCGGAAAGATACGGAGTATTCTCCAGCCGAATCATTCCAGGAAAGAAAACTATCGCCGACAAGGCGGATGGTTGAACGGCTTGTTCAGATGCTGGACAATGAAGACCCGGTCGTCTATTCTGACGAACGAATTGCCTATACGAGAACGCAGAAAACCCTTCCTGATATTTTCACGAAAGAGGAGTGGGAATTACGAAAGAGCGAAAACTGCGTACATGAACTCGGATTTGTCTTTAATCTTTGTCCGAACTATGCTTCGGTTATGAAAACGGGGCTTCTGCCACTATTAGAAGAGGCAAAGGAAGGGCTTTCGAAATCGAAGGACGAAGATCAGGAAGAATTTTATACGGCGGAGATTGTTGTGATCGAAGCGGTCTTAGAGTTAGCCGACAGATATCAAAAAGCGGCGAAAAAGGCAGGAAACCATGAAGTAGCGGAAATCCTTGAACGCGTTCCAAAAGAGGGGGCGAGAACGTTCCGGGAAATGCTCCAGTTTTTTAGGATTTTACATTTTACCATCTGGATAGAAGGCGAGTACCACAATACAATAGGGCGTTTCGATCAGTTTGCCTACCCGTATTGGAAGGCGGATATCGAAGCAGGGCGAATGACGAAGGAAGAGGGATTTTCCCTTCTGGAGGAATTCTTCCTTACCTTTAACCGCGACAGCGATCTTTATCCCGGAGTTCAGCAGGGGGACAACGGTCAAAGCATGGTACTCGGCGGCGTAGACGAAGACGGAGCCGAAGCGGCGAACGAGCTGACGTATCTCTGCCTAGAAGCGAGCAAAGACCTGAAGGTGATCGATCCGAAGATCAACCTGCGGGTATCGAAAAACACACCGGAATCGGTTTATCGCGCGGCAACCGAGCTTACGAAAGAAGGCCTTGGTTTTCCGCAGTATTGCAATGACGACGCTGTGATCAAGGGGCTCTGTTCCCTTGGCTATGACTTGAAAGACGCGCGGAATTATGTTGTTGCCGCCTGTTGGGAATTCATTATTCCTTATGTTGGCGCGGATGTTCCGAATATTGGAGCCCTCAACTTTCCGTTGGCGGTTCATAAAGCGATCCGTGAAAAATTGAAGGAAGTAAAGTCGTTTGACGAATTGATGGCTGCCGTTAAGGAAGAAATTACTGCGGAATGTGAAAAGCTGATGGCGGACACGGCGAACATCGCGATCGTTCCCGCGCCGTTTATGTCGGTCATGATGGATGGATGCCTCGAACGGGGAAGCGATATCTCGCTAGGTTCAAACTATAACAATTACGGGTTCCACGGAACCGGGCTTTCAACCGCTGCGGACTCTCTTGCGGCGATTGAACAGCAGGTATTTATAGATAAGAGCACAACGCCGGACGATCTGATTGCGGCGCTTGACCGGAACTTTGAGGGCGACGAAGAACTGATGCACCGCCTTCGTTTTGAGGCTCCGAAGATGGGGAACGACGACGATT